>JAGLTY010000268.1 GCA_023135025.1 Bacteroidales bacterium
CGTTCGGGACTTTCACCCTATAGTTATCGCCCATGCCGGGCGCACAAGAAAAGGGTCCAATCTGGCGATTGACCCTTCTCTACAACACTAACTAAAACTACCAACTAAACTACCTTAAAAATCTTTTACCATATTATATAATGCAAATAGCATGCCACAAAGATAATCACAACCGCATAATCCTGCAAACTTTTTCAAATTCCTGTAATTTTTCTCCCAAATCATGTTATTTAATAGGTTATGTTGGTAGTTTGACAGAAAAATGAAATCTTGCAGCCGCATCGTTTTGATGCAAATTATATAGTCGTAAAATCAAAAGTTCAGATATGATGAGAAAACTCTTTTTTACAGCGGTACTGGCGCTGACCATCTGGAGCAGCAACGCAATTGCTTGCACCAATTTCCTGGTTACACCGGGTGCATCGGTTAACGGTAGTGCCATGATCACTTACGCTGCAGATTCCCATGTATTATATGGGGAACTCTATTTCAGACCGGCCGCTGACTATCCTCCGGGAGCCATGCTGGATGTGTATGAATGGGACACCAATAAGTTCCTGGGAAGGATCCCCCAGCTTTCACACACATACTCGGTGGTTGGAAATATGAACGAACACCAGGTAGCTATTGGTGAGACAACCTACGGAGGAAGAAGAGAGCTGCGTGATACCACCGGGATCATCGATTACGGAAGTCTGATCTACATCACTCTGCAGAGAGCCAGAACAGCCAGGGAAGCCATCAATATCATGGGTGATCTGATGGCCGAACATGGATACTGCAGCTCCGGTGAGTCATTCTCCATCGCCGACCCCAATGAAGTCTGGATCATGGAACTCATAGGAAAAGGAACCGAGATGGTTACAGAAAATGGTAAATCGTACAATAAGCATAAAGGGGCCGTATGGGTGGCAGTGAAAATTCCTGACGGATATGTATCGGGACATGCCAACCAGGCCAGGATACGGCAGTTTCCGCTGGACGATCCTGAAAACTGCATTTACGCTCCGGATGTAATCTCCTTTGCCCGCGAGAAAGGATACTTTGAAGGAGCCGATGAAGCATTCAGTTTTTCCGATACCTATGCACCCATCTCCTTTGGAGGAGCAAGGTTCTGCGACATGCGTGTATGGTCTTTCTTTAAGGATATCAATGATGATATGGAGCAGTACTTCGATTATGTAAAGGGTGATGACCTGGAGAACAGGATGCCCCTGTACATCAAACCCAACAGAAAAATCTCCAACAAGGACCTGATGAATTTCATGAGGGACCACCTGGAAGGGACCGAACTGGATATGACCAAAGATGCAGGAGCAGGACCATTTGGCCTCCCCTACCGCTGGCGCCCCCTCACATGGGAGTATGACGGAAAAATGTATGTCAATGAACGTGCCACTGCCACACAGCAGACCGGTTTCTCATTTGTGGCTGAAAGCAGGCCCATGAAGCCAGACTGGCTGGGTGGAATTTTCTGGTTCGGCATCGATGACGCCGCCACAACCACTTATGTTCCCATGTACTGCGGCATGACCCGCGTTCCCGAATCCTACGCGGTTGGAAATGGCGATCTGCTCACCTACTCGGAAACTGCTGCCTTCTGGGCATTCAATTTTGTATCTAACTTCAGTTACCTGAGATTCAATGTGATGATGGAAGATGTTCGTAAGGTTCAGACAGAACTGGAAGAGAAATATATCACAGAGATTGCGGCCATAGATGCTGCAGCTAACGTCTTAAATGAAACCAATCCTGAAATGGCCAGGGAGTTTATCACCAACTACTCAGTTAACATGGGCGATTATACAGTACAGCGTTACAAAGAGCTGGGACAGTTCCTGCTGGTGAAGTACATCGATGGAAACATCAAGAAGGAGGAGAATGGTCAGTTTCTCCGCAGCCAGGATGGCTATCCGCTGGGACCGGATCAGCCCGGATATTCAGAGCAGTGGAAGGGTATAGTTGTGAAGGATGCAGGTAAGAATCTGAAGATGCCCAGAGGGGATGCCCATTAATCACGCTCTATTGTTAATAAATCGGTATATATTTTACAATAAACTGGAATTATTTTGTACTTTTGCGACCTGTTAAATCGAGGCATAGAATATAATAAAGAATAGAATCATGGATTTAATGAAGGTTGTTGACCAGGAATATGCTGCTCAGAAGGAGCTTCCCAAATTCAGTGCAGGTGATACCATTACTGTTCACTATAAGATTAAAGAGGGAAATAAAGAGCGTATTCAGCAGTTCAGGGGAGTTGTGATCCAACGCCGTGGAAAAGGGAATACAGAGACTTTTACAGTTCGTAAGATGTCTGGAAATATTGGTGTGGAGAGGATCTTTCCTTCTGCTTCACCATTTATCGATAGCATTGACATTAACAAGCACGGTCGCGTCAGAAGGGCACGTATCTTCTACTTCCGTGAACTGACCGGTAAGAAAGCTCGTATCAAAGAGAAGAGATTCTAGGTACAGGGCAAAAAGAGAACCAATAGGCTGTTTCGAAAGAGACAGCCTTTTTTTTTGGCTCATCATATTCACTCGTCGCTCAACTCTATATCTTTTCGGCTTCGTCGCGGGCTTTCTGAATGATCTCTGCTGCTTTGAGCTCTGCCTCGCTCACCAGGTTTGCGGACTGCTTTTGAGCCTGGCGCTTCAGTTCACTGGCAGCTGTTCTTGCAGCCACCTGCTTCAGTGGATTGCTTCCAGCCTCTTCCATAAGCTTGTCACCCTGGAGCTCAGCCTCCTTCACAAGCTCCACTCCTGCTTTTCTGGCAACTTCCAACAGGCGTGCTGCCTCCTCTTCGGCATCGGCTATGATCTTATCTGCTTTCTCGCTGGCCTCATCCCTGACCTGTTCCTCAACTTTTTCTACCTCCTCGGTGATCTTCTCTTCAACAACAGCCTGAACCGTTTCTCCTGCCGATTTCAGGTTCGCGCTCAAATCGGTGGTCACTTTCGGATGATTGAATGTTCCTCTTATATTGGCTATCACTTTCACATAATCCGATTCAGGTATTTTCAATCCGGCTCCCGCTGCCAGTGCGGTCATGCCCTGAATCATCTCATTGGCTCCACTGCCCAGGTCGGCTTTGGCTATTTTCATATCCAGTTTGTAATCCATGGTAAGGTCAATGCCATGAGAGCCTGAAACAATCATCCTTGAATCATCCACATCAATATTAAACGGATCAATCACCACCCTTCCATCCCGTACAGTGAATCCAATATTTACCTCATCCGGGGCCATATCACTGAATTTCTCATTTTTCAGGAGCTCACTGAGGGGAACAAAATCATCCAGGTTGTAAAACTGAAGGCCCTTTGTATATACCTGCCCTTTGGCATCTATTGATTCATAGAGCGGAGCAAAAGAGAGATCCAGCAGGGAGTGGTACTCCATATCAATATTTGCACGCCCTCTGCAAAATTTGGCCATGGGTAGCAATTTCTCCACTGATATAAAAGTCTCGTAAGAAGAGCGAATATCAACGTCTTTCATATCCAGTGTGAGATCCACCTCAGCAAACTCACCCCGGGTGTCGACCCACCCGGATGTGGTCACGCTCCCCTCTATCACCTCCAACTGCAACTGCTCCAATCCGGCCACACCCTCAATCACCCGCATCTTACCCTCAATATT
>JAGLTY010000269.1 GCA_023135025.1 Bacteroidales bacterium
CTTTTGAACGATCTCAATGGTATTAATCTCCTTCACCATAATAGCAAAACTCTCCTCCTCTTTGTTACCAGTAAATCGGACATACCTGACCATCTCGAAGATTCCTGAAGTTCCATCCTTGAAGCTTAGTTCAAGCTTGATATAATTTAGATCGCTGGGAGTCAGGTCATGACGGACACTGATCCAGGTCAGATCCTCAAATTTCACCTCCTTCTGAGTTGAACCCTGGTAAACCGGAAAATCTGAGGTCCCAGTGGAGGAAGAGGAAGATGCATTTGAAATAGTGGTGGTCACCTTGTCAAGGTCGGTGATCTTTATTGTCACTTGCTTTCCCTGTGCATATGTGGCCACTCCAAAGAGAACAAGCAACATAGCGGTCCAAATTGTTCTTCGTGTCATAATTGTTCTGTTTAGCTTCAATTCACTGTACAAATATAATCATTGCATTATTGATATGTGACCCGTACTACTGATAAACCGGGAGCACCTCCAGGTAAAGGGTGTCGCTGTTGAAGGCGGTAAAGATGCCCAGTCCGTTCTCAATATTGGTATAGGGCTCGTTCAACTCACGAGTATCCTGGTTCAATGAATTGTATAGGTAGACATACTCATCGTTTACTGATGTAAAAATTATCCGGTGGGTTCCGAAATATTCCAATTGCCTGATATCAATGAAATAGTAACTGTCGTTGGTGGGCTGCGTTATCATCTGGAAGAGAAACCCGCCGGTGGCAAAGCGGCTGTTTTCAGGGGGATCGGGCATAATCGGAATAGGGTACGATTCAATGTTCTGAATATTGAGGAAATAGTATTTCGCCCCGGGGTTGTTCCAGGTGAGCTCAACCGGATCGGGCATCACCACATTTCTGAAATCCATCATATTGTCCACCTTGGTAATAGAGATGGAATGCGATGACATGGAAACTGCAGGAGGATTATCCGGAATCACTGTTACTGCGCTAAGGCTCTCCTCTTCCAGTTCAACCCTCAACCGGAAGGTGTCGCCCGGTACCATCTCCGGCCGCTCCTCCATATAATACCGGCCCGGAGAGAACTCATCATGAAACAGGATCCAGCTATCCGACTCTCCTTCCAGCACCATTAGTGCATTGGTGATCTTCTCGCCGCCGGAAGAGTCGGTCCCAAAGCTGATCATACTGGAAAGCTGGATATTACCCACCTCTTTGTCCACATAGAGGTAGGCCTCCACAACTGGCTCATACTGATCCTCAAATACCATATCTGAATCAAAACAACCGGTCAACAAAGGGATTAACCCAAACAGGATGAAACACTTATTCATGATCTAGAATTTTATTGAAAAGAAAACATTGGGTGTGAATCCAAGGGTATTCACATCCATGATAATAATCTCATTGTCCTCTATATCGAACTCCCTGTACCATACATTGTCCCTGCCATATACATTGAAGAATGAGAATCCCAGGTTGCTTTTGGTCTGTCCAAGGGTAAACCGGTAGGTTACAGACAGATCGAGACGGTGATAGGCCGGAAGCCTGTATCCGTTTTTATCTCCCACGTGGATGAAATCGGCCACAGTACCATCAAGCAGGGTAAGCTGGTAGGCACCCACCGGGGCGGTATAGGTCTGACCGGTATTGTAGACAAATGTGGCACCCAGCACCCAGTTCCCCCACTGGTATGTGTTCACAAAGTTTACCTCGTGGGGCTGGTCATACATAGATGGATAGGGCTCACCGCCATTCAGTTCATCAAACTGGTGCTCCACCCTGCTGTAGGTATAACTGAGCCACCCCGTATAACTACCGAATTTTTTCTGCATCAGCACTTCGAAACCTTTGGCCGTACCGCTCCCCTCATAGAAGTTTTCGGGAAGTGAGGAGGTGGTCATCATCCGGTAGCTTTCGTTCCGCATGGTATACTCGGCCAGTCCACTCATAGGTTTGTAAAAGAGCTCCACATCCACCAGGTACCTGGGGGCCTCGTAGCTGATCCCGGCGATGTAGTGGTAGGCGGAGCTCACCGGTATCATCTCATCATCGGCCAGCAGCCAGAAATCACGGTTCCCCTCCAGCACATTCTCACGAACCACCCGGTTGGTATACTGGTAATACTTGCCCCAGGCGGCTTTCAAATTCCAGCGGTCATTGAGCTTATAGTTCACACTGACGCGGGGCTCCAGATACACTTTGTTGGTCAGGTTATACCAGGTGGATCTGAGTCCATAAACCAGCGTCAGTTTATCCTTGATATAGATCTTGTCCTGCAGGTATCCTGCCAGGGTAACTCCTTTGGTCCGGTTGTCAATCATCTCCAGGGTATCATTCTGGGTATAGTAGTAACCAATGTCCATGTAGGATGCCTGCAGTCCGAACTCCAGGGTGTTGTTCTGTGTGAGCCTGTACTCAGCGTCCGTCCGAAGCGTATAGTCCAGGATATTGTTATCCTCTACAGAACCATTGGTAGTCAAAGAGGTAGAACCATCATCTTCGGTCACGGTTCTTTCCATGTAGTTATCCCTCTCGCTGAAATAGTTTGAAAAGGCGAGGGTGGTGTTGGAATAGTACCTGTCGGTCCACTGCCTCGACCATTTTGTACTGGTACCCCAGTTCCCCCAGTTGAGCAGGTCGACCCTGTTCATGTTATAATTGTCGTTGGTACCACTGAACTTGCCGGTCCGGGTAGAGGCATCGGAAGTTTTATCCAGCACATCCTTTCCGTTATAAAAGCTGAGGGTAACGATATCTTTCTCATTGGGCTTGATGGTGGCTTTGGCATTCAGGTCGTAGAAGTAAAATTTCGGATCGGTAGAGAACCGGGCAAAACCTCCGCCCGTGGCAGTGGTCTCGTTGGTACTGTTGTACATATCGTTGATCTTGTTGTAGAGTCCGCTCTGGATAAAGTCGGTATAGGACCTGCGGCCCGATACAAAAAGGTTCAGTTTATCGGATACCGGAACCTCCAGGTGCACACTGCCGCTCAGAGCGGAGATGCTCACTCCGCCTGAAACCTTTTTGGTGTTCCCTGTCTTTCCTGTCAGCTCCATCACGCTGGAGATCTTCCCTCCATACCTGGATTCAAATCCACCCTTATAGAGTTGTACATCTTTGATGGCGTCGGCATTAAAGGCACTCAGAAAGCCATAGAAATGATCCACATGATAGACCGTGAATCCATCCAGCAGGATCAGGTTCTGATCGGGGGTGCCTCCCCTCACATGCAGACCGGAAGAGGTTTCGTTCCCGCTGCTGACTCCCGGCATCAGCTGAAGAGTTCTGAAAATATCCCTCTCACCCAGATTGGGAAGGATATCGATCTGAGCGGGCCTCAGCGAGATCTGGCTGGTCTTTTCAGCATAGGTAACAAGTTTCTTCTCCTCACCCACAATCATAACCTCCTCGATGCGGTAATCCACCGGTTTCATATAGATGTGCATATTCTGAACGGCTGTTTCGGGATGAAGGCGGGTGGTTTGCGTCTCATACCCGAGAAAGCTAAAAACAATGGTAGAGGTATCGGTGGGAACCTCCATCAGGATAAAATGGCCATCCACATTGGCAATGGAACCTGATGGCTTCCCCTTGATGGAAGCGGTGGCATAAGGAAGTGATTCATTGGTGTTCTTATCGTAGATCCACCCTGAAACATCCAGCTT
>JAGLTY010000027.1 GCA_023135025.1 Bacteroidales bacterium
ACAATAAAAGTAGAACCCTCTCCTAATTTACTCTGCGCTTCAATAATGCCATTATGATTGTGTATAATTCCATAACAGATAGAAAGGCCCAATCCTGTGCTTTTTTCTTTGGTGGTAAAGAAGGGATCAAACAGCTGGGCCAGGTGCTCTTCAACGATGTGTGGTCCTGAGTTGGAGAAGGAGAGGACCAGGTTGCCACCCTTCATACGGGTCGATATGGTGATGATTTTGGGACGGGAAGGTTCCATATTCACCGCAAAAATGGCATTGTCAATGATATTCATGATTACCTGGTGCATCTTCTCAGGAAAAACAGGAACCAGCCTCTTCAGTTGGTACTGTTTGACGATCTGAATATCGTCGGAGATCTTCGAGTTGAGGAACATCAAAGTATGATCGATGGTTTCGTGCAGATCGGTCTCTACTTTTTTGGATCTACCCCTGTGCGAAAAGGTCATCAGGGCCTTCACAATACCAACAGACCTATCCATTCCGTCGAAGGCCATTTTTATGGCCATACTGCAACGGTGCTTCTCATCCTCCCGGCCTTCCCAGTTGAGTCTCTCCTGCAACTCCTTCAGAATGGTGAGTCCGCCCGAAATGAAATTGAGCGGATTATTTATTTCATGAGCGATACCTGCAGCAAGTGTTCCTATGGAGACCATTTTTTCGGATTGGACCAGTTGCTGCTGTGCGGCTTTCAGATCCTCCTTCTGTTTCTCCAGCAGTCTGTTTTTCTCTTTGATTTTTCTGTAGGACCTGATAACCAGAAAAACAATGGTCAGCATCAGCAGGGAGAGTGCTGTGTATCCATAATTGGTGAGACGTTTTTGCCTGATTTTCAAATCCTTGAATTGATTATCCAGTGTTAGTCGTTCTATCTGGTTCTCCTTCGACTGAAGTTCAAAATAGATCTCCAGGTTGGCCAGCCTCTCTTTAAAACTGGCATTGTTCAGGCTATCGTTCAGCTCTTTGAACCTGATGTAGTGTGCAAGAGCTTTATCAGGATGGTTTTCCATGGAATCGATCCTGTAGAGATACAGATAATACTCCCTGTACTCGGTGAGTCGCATATTTTCCTGGAGGGCATTGAGCGTCTTTTCCGAATAGTGTTTGGCCATGCTGAGATTCCTCTTTTCCAGGTAGGCTTTGGTCATGGAATTGTAAAGGCTTGATAGATGCTTGGGGCTGTTCTTCTTCAGATCGTAGTAATTCTCCAGGTCATGAAACACCTCGAGTGCCTGTGTTCTGCGTCCGGAGTAGAGGTGCACATCTCCCATATTGTAGTAGGCGAGGATCTCCTGTGAAAGGCTCCCGAATTCTCGGGAAAGGGCGTGCGCTTCTTTAAGCAGGAGAAGGGCTGAGTCCATTTTTGATGTATTTCCATAGACCGCGGCTATTGCATTTAATCCACTGATGATCAATGTGGTGTCCCTAAGTGACCGTCCATATTCTGAAACCAGGAAGTAGTACTTTAAAGCCGGTTCGAACTGCTCAATATAGAAATAAGTATTGCCAATATTCATCAGAGTATTAGCCTGCTTTACAGAATCTTTAAGTTCTACAAAGCTGGTAAATGCTTCCATCAGGTACTCAGCTGCTTCCTGATTCACGCCCAGGAAATCGTAGATCTTCCCAATGGTAAGTTTTGCTTCTGCGGTCCAGCGAACCGACCCGATCTCTTCAGCCTCCTTCAGGGCCCGGTTGGCATAGTCCAGCGCCTCACGGATATTTGAATCACTTATGGCATTGGCAATTTGCAACTGTAGATCGATCTGTTCTCCACTGATCAATGTGGTATCACGCAATGATATAAGGCTGTCCAAATTCTGAGACCTGGCCTGAGGAGCAGACAACATCACCACCAACATCATACAGGCTAAGTTTCTGGCTAGCATATATGGAAAATACGAAAATGAAAGGAGATTGTTTGCACTATCGCTTCTTTTTCTTCCCCTTCTTTTTTCCAGGCTCCTTCTCCTGGGAGAGGGAGATTTCGAACGATTTCCCTTCGTAAGCGCCCTCTTTGATAGCAGGCAGAATTTGATTTGACACCTTCTCATCAATCTCGAAAAAGGCGTGCCGGGAGTGAATATCGATACGACCCATGTGGAAACTGTCGACGCCTGTTTCGCTGCATACCAGCCGAAGCAGGGCTCCTTTGTTCATGTTCTGTTTCTCACCCAGATTGATGAAGAAGCGTCTCTTCGCTCCGGAGAGGTTCCGGTTGAAAGTTCCACTCTCTTTTCCTCCCGGTCTGCCTTTTCCTCCTGGTCTCTCTCTTCCCCTGGAGGGGCCTCCCTTTTCATGGCTGGCATTCAGATCGCCCGAATCTTTATAATATTCCAGAAAGGCATTAAGCTCCATGGAGATAAACTTTAATACAATCTCTTCGGCAGGAAGATCTTTTAGCTTCTTATAGAAAACGGGCCAGTAGAGATCAATGGCCTCCTCATCCACTGGGGTGCTGACTACCCTGTCCATCAGAGCGTACATCTGTTTTTCACAGATCTCCTCTGAATTGGGGATGGTCGATTGTTTGATCGTTGCCTGGAGCAGCGATTCCACCTGTTTGATTTTATAGGTCTCCCTTGTGTTAATCAGAATCAGAGATTTGCCTGATTTTCCAGCACGTGCAGTGCGCCCACTACGGTGGGTATAGTTCTCTATATCGTCGGGCAGGTTGTAATGAATCACATGGGAGATCTCCTTAACATCGATGCCCCGTGCAGCCACATCTGTTGCCACCAGTACCTTCACTGTCTTCTCCCGGAACTTTTTCATGGCTGCATCTCTCTGCGGCTGAGACAGGTCACCATGCAGGGCCACCACATCATAACCCTCTTTTTCCAGTTTGTCCGCAATCTGACCGGTCTCCCGTCTGGTTCGGCAGAATATCAATCCGTATATTTCGGGATAGAAGTCCAGGATCCTTTTCACAGCATGGTACCGGTCCCGCTCCTTCATCATATAGTAGCGGTGCTCAATATTGTCAGCCACACTATTTTGCTTACCCACAACGATCTCAATGGGGTCGAGCATATAGTTCTTGGCAATTCGTTTTACCGCTTTGGGCATGGTGGCAGAGAAGAGCCATACCCTTTTCACGGCTGGTGTCTGGTCCAGGATGGCATCAATATCCTCTTTGAACCCCATGTTGAGCATCTCATCCGCCTCATCCAGCACCACCCGCTGAACCGATTTTAGTTTCACAGCCTTTCGATTGATCAGATCCAGCAGCCTTCCCGGAGTAGCCACTACAATATGGGCCCCCTTTTTTAGTTTGCGTATCTGATCGGAGATACTGGCCCCCCCGTAGACTGCAGTGATATTGAGATTGTTCTGATAGATGGCAAATGAATCCAGGTCGCGCGTTATTTGCATGCAGAGCTCCCTTGTGGGACAGATGATCAGGGCCTGAGTGGTCCGGTCATTGAAGTCGGTATGCTGGATCAGCGGTAATCCGAAAGCAGCGGTTTTTCCTGTGCCGGTCTGAGCCAGTCCCACGAAATCCCGCTTGCCTTCTGAGAGGATAGGGATCGCTTTTTCCTGAATTTCTGAAGGGGTTTCAAACCCCAGTTTGTTTACTGCTTTCAGGAGATCCTTCGACAGTCCTAACTCCTTAAATTCCATAGTAAAAGATTGATCGCGAAAGTACAACAATAATCTGATTGTTTTGTAGTACTTTTGCGGCTCATTTAACGATAGTTTAAGCAGAATGGATTTACGAAATATAGCGATCATCGCACACGTCGACCACGGAAAGACCACCATGGTGGACCGTATCTTACACCAGGTGAAGTTATTCAGAGATAATCAGGAGATGGGCGACCTGATCCTCGATTCCAATGATCTGGAACGTGAAAGAGGCATTACCATCCTCTCAAAAAATGTATCTGTCTCCTACAAGGGGACGAAAATTAATATCATCGATACTCCGGGCCACTCCGATTTTGGTGGCGAGGTGGAACGAGTGCTGAATATGGCCGAAGGGGTGCTTTTACTGGTGGATGCCTTTGAGGGTCCCATGCCCCAGACCCGTTTTGTATTGCAAAAGGCACTGGAGCTAGGGAAGAAAGTGATCGTTGTGATCAACAAGGTGGATAAACCCAACTGCAGACCGGACGAAACCAATGAATTGGTTTTTGAATTGATGTTTGCCCTGGATGCCACAGAAGAGCAGCTGGAGTATCCCACTGTTTACGGCTCTTCAAAAGAGGGATGGATGGGACCTGATTGGAATAATCCCACCGACGACATGACTCACCTGCTGGATACTATTGTCGACTATTTCGATCCTCCAAAGGAGAACCCGGGTACCCTGCAACTGCAGATCAGTTCGCTGGACTACTCCTCTTATACCGGCCGGATCGCTGTGGGGAAAGTACATCGTGGAAGCATCAAGATGGGTGACCAGGTCTCCATTGTGCAACGAAACGGACTGAACCACAAATCGACGGTGAAGGAGCTTTATACCTTTGAAGGGCTGGGAAAAGAGAAAATCAAGGAGCCCGTCGGTTCGGGCGAAATTGTGGCTGTACTGGGACTGGAGGATTTTGATATTGGCGATACCATTGCCGATATTGAAAATCCTGAGGCCTTGCCACCCATCTCCATCGACGAGCCCTCCATGAGCATGCTCTTTACCATTAACAACTCTCCGTTTTTTGGCAAAGAGGGAAAATTTGTGACCTCCAGGCATTTGAGGGACCGGTTAATTAAGGAGACCGAAAAGAACCTGGCACTGAGAGTTGAAGATACCGATTCGCCAGAGCGCCTTATGGTATTTGGCAGGGGCATTCTTCACCTCTCCATTTTAATCGAGACCATGCGCAGAGAGGGATATGAGCTGCAGCTGGGACAGCCCAAAGTGGTGATCAAAGAGATTGACGGATTCAAACACGAGCCGGTGGAGCTGCTCTACATCAATGTGGATGAGGAGTTCTCGGGAAAGGTGATCGAGATTGTTACGGGCCGCAAGGGTGATATTCTGAACATTGAGAAGAAAGACGACCGGGTGAATCTGGAGTTTAAGATCACCGCCAGGGGATTGATAGGCCTGAGGCAGCCCATTTTGACAGCCACAGAAGGGAATGCTGTTATTTCCCACCGTTTTTCGGGATATGAACCCTGGAAGGGAGAGTTGGTGCGCAAACGCAACGGAGCCCTGATTGCCATGGAAACAGGTACCTCAATCTCCTACTCTATTGATAAGCTGCAGGACAGGGGCAAGTTTTTTATCGATCCCATGGAGTCGATCTATGCCGGACAGGTGATAGGAGAACATACCAAGCAGGACGACCTGGTGATCAATGTGATCAAGACCAAAAAGCTGACCAATATGCGGGCCTCAGGTTCCGATGAGAAGGTATCCATTGCACCCGCCATCAAGTTTTCACTTGAAGAGTCCCTCGAATATGTGGGAGAGGATGAATATGTGGAGGTGACTCCCAAGTCGATCCGGCTTCGAAAAATCCTGCTTGCCGAACATGAGCGGAAGCGGGAGAAGAAATAACATGCGGAGTTTCTTATCCAGGTTATGAAATCTTTTTATATACTGCCTTCGTTGCCAGTAGCTGCATTGTAACCCCCCGGGTAATCATAAAGAGGATAAAGGCGAGCCAGAGGCCATGGTTGCCCATAAACCTCCCTGCCAGTATGTAGGCTGGAAAGAAGACAACCAGCGTGGAGAGAAGCATGACATTTCGCATTTCGGGTCCGGCTGTGGCCCCGATAAAAATACCATCCCACAGGAAGGCTGTAAATGAGACCACGGGTATCATAACCACCCAGAAGAAGTAGGGCTTGGCATTGGCAATCACTTCCGGATTGTTGGTCAGCGCCCTGAAAATAGCATCTCCTCCAAGCAGGTAAACCAGGGTAAAGAAGAGACTGATTCCCCCACCCCAAAGAAAGAGCAATTGGATGGTTCGCTCCAGGGATCTCCTGTCACCTGCGCCAATGAATTTGCCGGTTAGCGCCTCAGATGCATGGGCAAATCCATCGATCAGGAAAGAGAAGAACATAAAAAACTGCATCAGGATCGAGTTAACCGCCAGGATGGTCTCCTCTCCTTCACTGTGCAGATCGACGCTGGCCGATCGGGCGGTGAATATGGAAAAGACCACCACCAGGCACATGGTGCGGATAAAGATATCACTGTTGATCAGCAGGAATTGCTTTAGCTTCTCCCATTGGATGGTGGCTTTCAGAGACCAGTATTTAAACAGTTTATTGAAATACTTTCTAAAGAAGAAGATCGCTATGAAGAGTCCGCTATACTGCGCAATCACTGTGCCCAGTGCCACGCCGTCGGACCCCATGCCCAGCTTCATAACAAAGGTGTAGTTGCAGATAATATTGATCACATTGGTGAGCACCAGTACCACCATGGGGAGTCGGGCGTTCTGCATTCCCAGGAAAAAACCGAGCAGTGCAAACTGTCCAAGTGCAGCCGGGGCGGCCCAGACCCTGATCCTGAAATAGGTCATGGCCAGCTCTTCCACCTGGGTCTCACCTTTCAGAACAAGGAAACTCAGACTTTCGATGGGCCCCTGCAGCAGCAGCAGCAAAAGGCTCATGATAATGGCGATAAAGGCTGCCCTGGAGAATACCAGGATGGTTTCCGGCAGATCCCTTCTGCCCCGGGCCTGTGCTGTGAACCCACTGGTGCCCATCCTCAGGAATCCCAGGCTCCAGTAAATGAAGTTGAAGATCAGCGATCCCAGTGCGATGGCTCCGATATAGGCATCCGACTCAAGGTGTCCCATCAGTGCCATATCCACAATTCCCAACATCGGGATGGAGAGGTTGCTGATTATGTTTGGTATGGCCAGGTCCAGGATCTTCTTATTCACCTTTTCAGGAATTTTACCGAAGATAATGGTTATTCAGTACTCTCCGGAGTTCTCCGATTTCGGCTGTTACAGGTTATCCGCTACCTTTTGATACAGGACCCTCACCTTTTCGCGTGGATCACCCTCACCCAGGGTCTCAATGGGGAGGAAACCGTGGTACTGATGCTTGTGAATCAGCTCCATTAACCGTTTCATATCTACCGGTGAAGTACCAATGCCGGTCTGAACTTTCTCCTTCACCTGCCAGGTGAGCGCATAGGGGATGAGTTTTTCGATTTCGCTGTAGGGGTCGGGCCCGGCTACGCTGCCTGTGTCAAGCATCAGACCGAACCATTCAGAATCGACCCTCCTGATGATATCAATGATTTCATCCGCAGAAACAAGGAAATCATTGTGGTTCTGGAAAGCAACTGTAACCCCATACCTTGAACCGAACCTGGCACACTCCCGAAATGCGTTAGCAACCTGTTTTTGGGTATCATCCACAGATTTGCCTGCTGATTGTGCTTTGCCATCAAAAACCCTGATGTTGGGTGCTCCCAGCTTGGAGGCTGCTATGATCCATTGCTTCACATGGTCAATCTCCCCGGCCAGCAGTTCCTGATCAGCCACTGTAAAGTCATTTCTTACACCCGTGCCTGAGAAGGAGATTCCGGTCCTGAAAGCCTTCCTTTTAATCTCATAGAGCAGCTGGTCCCCTGGCACTTCAGGGTAGCCCGGTATGTAATAGGCGGTAAGGTCCACGGCGCTAAAACCGGTTTGTGCGACGAATTGAAACAAACTATTAAGGCTCATTCCACCTTTTAGCAGTGCTTCATTGAAACTATATGCATTGAGGGAGGGAGTTGGACCATAACAAGCCGGATGGTAAACTTCTGCCTTTGCAGGATGAATACCCGCTGATCCCACCAGGGCAATGGATGAAGTCTTTAGAAATGATCGTCTTTGCATGATTGTACTTCAGAATATGATATGGATTGCTCTAGTTTCTAATATTAGTACAAATTGTAACTCTCCATAAACTATTTTATCCACACCCTTCCTCTCATACTTTCCTTTGAAGGGTGTGACCAAAAAAAGTATCTTTACTAGCCTTCACAGTATAATGATGGAGTAAAAACATAACAACTATGAAAACACGAAATTTAATTGCCCTGCTGGTGGTAGCAGTTTTCAGCGGCTTATCTATTCAATCTTTTGCACAGGAGGAGTCGGTGGAACCTTTCCTGGGGATGTGGGCTCTGACCATCGATTATGATAATAGTAATGCCGGATGGCTGGAGGTGCGACAGGAGAAAGGATATCTCGATGCCGATCTTCTGTGGCGCGGGGGCAGTGTAAATCCTGTTGGTTACACCCTGATAACAGATGACAACCTGTTGTTGGTTCAGGGCAGGGATGTGGTGAAAAAAAGAGAGGGGAAGCCAGACAGAACCTTGCACCCGCTTCAATGGTTCGAAGTGACCATGGAGGGTGAGAACCGGCTTGAAGGTGTGGCCACTTTCCCCAACAGGAACGGAGTAGGTGTTGAAATGGTTTCATTTACTGGTAAAAGGATCCCTCCCGTTGGTGAAGTCCCGAAATTGAAAAAGTCTATGTTCGGCGATCCGGTGAAGCTGTTTAGCGGAAAGGACCTGGCAGGCTGGGAACTGGCTGAAAAGGGTGCGGTTAGCGGATGGAAAGCAGTGGATGGCGTGATGGTTAATGACCCGGTCCAGAAGCAAGGTGAGGCACATATCCGCTACGGAAACCTCAGAACCACAGCCACTTTTGAGGATTTTAACCTGAAACTGGAGGTCAATGTACCCAGAGGAAGCAACAGCGGGGTATACCTGCGCGGCATTTATGAGGTACAGGTGATGGACAGCTATGGAAAGGAGCTTGATTCACATAACATGGGTGGCCTCTACAGCCGGATCACTCCGTCCGAGGCAGCGGAAAAGCCGGCAGGAGAGTGGCAGAAAATGGATATCACCCTTTACAAGCGCTACCTTACAGTGACACTGAACGGGAAGACCATCATTGACAACCAGCCCATAAAAGGGGTGACTGGTGGTGCACTTACCTCCGATGAATTCTCTCCAGGTCCCATCCTGCTTCAGGGCGATCATGGCAAGGTGAGCTACCGGAACATTGTACTGACACCGGTAGTGAAATAAGCGTTTTTACAAAAGCCTGACGCGCCTTGGAAAGAGATCCTCAAATGCCCATCCAGAGATTGATCAGCCTGCCAGCCGGGATGACCTCTACTTTTCATAAACTTGAGAATAGAGATCCTTCCAGATGGTTTTGTGATTCAGATCCGGAAGGGATGAAACTGGGTTCAGGAGGAGGGACGGCCCATATCCTGTGGTCGGCATGGCAGCAATCCGGATTCGGGGGTTCATTGGAAGAGTGGTTATCGGTACAGCAGCGTATGGTGATCCATTCGGGAGGTGAGAGCCGGAGGTTACCAGCCTATGCTCCATACGGAAAATCGTTGCTGCCCATGCCGGTTTTTCGATGGTTCAAAGGGCAGCACCTGGATCAGAAGTTGCTCGATTTTCAGGCCTCGTTTTATGAGAAGATCCTGAAAAATGCTCCCGGTTGTTACACCACCCTGGTTGGCAGTGGTGATGTGATGTTCATTTCATCGGATCGGTTTAATAACCTTCCTGAAGCAGATGTGCTGCTGTTTGGTATCTGGGTGGACGATGCTGTCGCCTCGCGTCACGGGGTGTTTTTCAGCCGTCGTAACCGGCAGGATAGTCTCTCTTTTGTGAGACAAAAACCTGCTGTGGAGGATTTGAGGGACCTGGCCCAGGACTATCTATACCTGATGGATTCAGGGATCGTAATGATGAATGGAGAGACCACCCTGAAACTGATGAAGAGATCAGGCTGGGTAGAGAATACCCAATCGTTTACGGGAGATGTTCCGGGGTATTATGATCTTTATAGCGATATGTTAACGGCCTTTGGTGATGAGTCAGGTACAACAGACCCTGAACTGGCCGGTCTTACAGTGAAGCTGGTTCCTTTGCACGAGGGAGAGTTCTACCATTTCGGTAGCAGCAGCGATATGATCGAATCCTCTCTGAGGCTCCAGAACAGGATCACTGACCAGCGCTTGAAACATGCCAGGGAGTCGGACCACCATCCATCTATTTTTCAGCAAAATGCTGAAGTCAGGGTTGGTTTCAACAACGATAACCATCATATATGGATCGAAAACAGTTTTATACCCCAAACCTGGAAGCTCAATCACCATCACATTCTTACCGGCATTCCTTCCAATTCATGGGAGGTGGAACTACCAGCTAACATCTGTCTGGATTTTGTACCCCTGCAGGGAGATGAGTATTGTATGCGGATCTATGGATATGACGATGGATTCAGGGACTCACTGGAGAGGGGAGTCACATGGATGAACCAGCCCCTGGAGCAGTGGCTGGCTGAACGGGACATCTCCCCGGAAGCAGCGGGGTTGGCAAAGGCAGCATCCATTTATGAACTTCCTGTTTTTCCGGTTGGGAGTACGAAGATGCTGGGAGAGATTCTGGGCGAGATGTTGGGTAGCCAGCAGAACGGATCGGGATGGATCAACTCACACCGACTATCAGCCAAAGAGCTTTCAGAACAGGCCGATGCCGAAAAATTATACCGGCATAGAGATGAATTAAAGATCATGACCCTGCCCAAACTGGCAGCCAATCATCATAAGAGCATCTTCTACTTCCTCGATCTGGAGAGGACATCGATCGAATACCGGGATTCCGGACTGCAATTACCTGCTGAGCTCGTTTCAGGGGAGCCGATTATCAAAAGGATCAACGATTCCATGTTCCGGGCCAGGGTAACAGGTAACAGGGAGCTGGCCGTACGGTATGAAAAGCAGGCATTCGGGATTCTCCGTCAGGAGATGATCGATACTTTGAAAACCGAACCTGTAGTACCCGTCAGAAACATCCTGGACGATCAGATTCTGTGGGGAAGAAGCCCGGTAAGGCTCGATCTGGCAGGGGGGTGGACCGATACTCCACCTTATTGTATTATGGAGGGAGGTAAGGTGGTAAACCTCTCGGTGGAGCTGAATGGACAGCTTCCCCTGCAGGTATATGCCAGGCCCCTTGAGGAATCCAAGATTGTATTGCGATCCATCGACCTGGGAGAGAAGACGGAGATCCACAGCTTTGAAGAACTCAATAACTATGACCAGCTGGGAGGCGGATTTTCCATTCCAAAGGCGGCACTGGTACTGGCCGGATTCGGTCCTCTGTTTTCGCAGAACCAATATCCCGACCTGACCTCACAGTTAAAAGCATTTGGCTGTGGCATTGAAATGTCGTTACTGGCGGCCATCCCAAAGGGTTCGGGACTGGGAACAAGTTCCAACCTGGCAGCTACGGTGCTGGGAACATTAAACGATTTCTGTGGGTTGGGCTGGGACAAGCATGCTATTGCCTACCGTACGCTTATCCTGGAGCAGATGCTCACCACCGGAGGCGGTTGGCAGGATCAGTTTGGAGGAATTTTTGATGGGGTTAAACTGCTGGAAACCGAAGCGGGTATCAGGCAGAATCCGGGCATCAAATGGTTGCCCGACCAGCTTTTTACCAATCGTGAAACCCGGGAGATGATGCTGTTGTACTATACGGGCGTAACAAGGGTGGCACGTGATATCCTGGGGGAGATTGTAAAGGCCATGTTCCTGAATTCATCCGGTCACCTGGAGATTTTCAGTGAAATGAAGGTTCATGCCCGGGAGACTTTCGATACCATCCTGGGTAATGAATATGAGGGTCTGGCAGAAAAAGTGGCCATCAGCTGGGCTTTGAACCAGCAGCTCGACGAAGGCACCAACCCTCCGGTGATTCGTGAGATAATTAACAGGGTGGATGATTACCTGCTGGGGTATAAGCTGCTTGGTGCTGGCGGAGGCGGTTATCTGATGATGTTTGCCAAATCGGCCGAAGCTGCCCTAAGAGTCAGGAAGAACCTGGAATCCAATCCACCCAATACCCGTGCCAGGTTTGTGGACTTCAGTGTTTCAAAAACCGGCTTCCAGATCTCCCGCTCCTAGGTTCCCCGAATGATTAAGGCAAATCCAGAAGATCAAGGCCCTCCATTGCAGAAGTTCCACCTGGGGTATGCAGCAGGGCTTTCTGGAAAAGCACTTTCGCCTCCCGGAAATTGTTCAATTTGAAATGGGACCATGCCAGCATGCTCAGGGCGTCATAATCAAATGGGTAGAGATTGGCCACCTTTTCGAAATATTTTCTGGCCGCTTCATAATCTTCCTTCCCATATAGGATCAAACCGAGCCTGTGAATGGCGATGGAGTTGTTGGGACTTATCTCCAGGATTCTCTCATATTGGGCCATTACCATGGTCCAGTTGCCCATGGCTGCTCCCGGGTAGACAACTCCAAACCT
>JAGLTY010000270.1 GCA_023135025.1 Bacteroidales bacterium
ATTGGCAGGAAAGATTACCACCTCGCTGTGTTCCTCTATGGTATGTCCGGATACCGGGTGGATCGATTTGATGGAGTCGATCTCATCCCCCCAGAACTCAACCCTGTAGGCCAGGTCCGTATAGGCCAGGTGGATGTCCACCGTATCGCCCCGGACCCGGAAGGTTCCCGGCTTAAAATCCACCTCGTTCCGGGAGTAGAGTCCATCTACCAGTCTCCTTAGAAAAACATTCCGGCTCACCATTTCGTTTTTCCTGACCTTGATGGTGGAGTTATGAAAGTCGTCAGGGTTTCCGATACCGTACAGGCACGACACCGACGAGACCACCACCACATCCCTTCGTCCCGAGAGCAGGGCGGAGGTAGTACTCAATCTCAGTTTCTCAATCTCATCATTGATGGAGAGGTCCTTTTCAATATAGGTATCTGTTACGGGGAGATAGGCTTCGGGCTGGTAGTAGTCATAATAACTAACAAAATACTCCACCGCATTTTCTGGAAAGAACTGTTTGAACTCGCTGTAAAGCTGTGCGGCCAGGGTTTTGTTGTGACTGAGCACCAGTACCGGACGATCCAGCTCCCTGATCACATTGGCCACTGTAAAGGTTTTCCCCGATCCGGTCACCCCCAGCAGGGTCTGGAACTGCTCACCGGCACTGAATCCATCCACCAGTTGTTGAATGGCTTCCGGCTGGTCCCCTGTGGGTTTGAAATCCGAGGTGAGCCTGAACTCCATGCTACCAGGTGAATTCTACATAGATAGGAAGGTGGTCGCTGGGTCCTCCATAATATTCAGCTCCCCCATAGGTGGCTGAGGGAAGGCTCTCTCCATATTTTTCACTGAGATAGAGCATCCACTCCTCCTTCAGAACCTGCCCGCTTTCAAACCCGGTGGTCAGCCCCCTCTCCTGGTTCAGCAGACTGTAGGAGACGATCACCTGGTCCAGCATGTACCAGTTTCCTTTATAGTTATAAGTTCCCTCTCCCTCAATGTTGTGAAGATCATAGAAGAGGTTGTAGTGTTCACCCATCTGAATATTGTGACGCTTGTTCAGGGCCGAAAGACCGTTTGTAATGCTTCGGTTGGTGGGCTCATCGTTGAAGTCGCCCATGATGATCACTTTAAAACCCGATTCCCTGGCCACCAACATATCCAACTGTTTACGGAGTGTAATGGCCGAAAACATGCGTTGTCTTTCGGTCTCCTGCACACCGCCGCTACGCGATTTCCAGTGATTCATAAAGATATGGAGACTGGAACCATCGGGTCCCTTTCCATGCACATGCAGAATTCCCCTGTAGAGGTAGTCAGGATCCACGGGATCGGAAATGGGAACATATTCATGCGATTTGTATTTGAAAAGATCTGGTCTGTAGAGCAGCGCACACTCGATACCCCGGGGATCCTGACCATCATCATGCACGATTTCATACTCCCGCTTGCGCAGACCACGCATATGGATCAGATCTTCCAGAACATCCCTGTTTTCAACTTCCGCAAGTCCGATCAGAGCCGGGAACTCCTTCCCGGGAATGGAGAGAACAACCCGTGCCAGGTCATTCAGTTTCTTCTTATATCGTTTATAGGTCCACTCTTTCGCCCCGGAAGGGGTGAATTCATCATCTTCAAACAGGGGAGAATTGATGGTGTCGAAAAGGTTTTCTACATTATATGAAACCACCAGGAACGATTTTACGTTCTTCTGAGAGTAGAGAGGTTGCAATATGATAAAGATAAGTGCAGTTAGAATGGCTCTGTTTTTCATGGGCGCTGGATAGGTTACACTACAAAGATATTAAACATAATGGGACAAAAACAGGATGAACTGTTAAAGCGGATCCAGAAACTGATCAGGCAGAACCAGGACCTGTATGGTAAGAATGAGAAGCTGCAGAAAGCGATCACCGAGCTTACGGAACAGGCAGAGATGATGAAGCTTCGGCTGAAGGAGGCCAGGAAGGGGGTGAAGGAGGGCCGCACATCGGAGCCCGAAGAGCGGATCAAGAAGTATAAGATGGCCACGGTCCTCTTTGCCTATATCACAGGTTTCAAGCATCTCACTGATAACGAATCTTCTGAGGTGGTTATGGACCAGCTGGATGAAGTGCTGATAGAGTTTGACCGCATCCTGAAGAAGTATAAGATACATAAGATCAAGACCATTGGTGATACCTATATGGCTGCGGGGGGGATCCCGGTGAAAAACATTACAAACCCCATCGATGTGGTGATGGCCGCACTGGAGATGAATATTTTTCTGAACCAGCTCAGGCGTATCAATGGTAAGCGTTACTGGAACCTGAG
The DNA here is from genome assembly GCA_023135025.1 of Bacteroidales bacterium. Lineage (GTDB taxonomy): Bacteria > Bacteroidota > Bacteroidia > Bacteroidales. Next base: position 2,305 of record JAGLTY010000270.1, read on the forward strand.
TCTGGGAATTCATACCGGACCTGTTACTGCCGCCATATCGGGGAAGAGGAAGATAACCTATGATATCAAGGGAGACACAGTCAATATAGCACATCGCATGCAGGGAGTGGGGGAGAGCGGAAAAATCCTGATTTCGGTGATGACCTATGAGCTGATCAAGGAGTTTTTTGTTTGTGACTATTACGGAAAGATGCCGGTAAAATATAAGGGCGACCTGGAGATGTTTGTGGTGAACGGGATCAGACCGGAGTTCTCCATGCGTAACAAAGGGGTGATGCCCAATGCACTGTTCGATACAAAATTCAAATTGATACAGTTTACCGATATCCAGGAGCTGATTCTCGACAGGCTAGAAGACGAACTTCCCCAATACTTATACTATCACAATGTGAAGCATACGGTGGATGTGGTAACTGAGGTGGAGCTGATCGGATGGGCCGAGGGACTTGACGATGAGGGGATCCTGCTGCTGAAGACCGCGGCACTGTTTCACGATGCCGGACATACCATTGACTACAATGAGCATGAGTATCATGGCACCGAACTGGCTAAGAAGTTTCTTCCCGATTACGGATATTCGGAGGAGCAGATTGAAAAGATCTGCAACATCATCCTGTCCACCAAACTGCCACCACAGCCTGAGGATATCTACCAGGAGATTATTTGCGATGCTGATCTTGACTATCTGGGCAGAAGTGATATGATCCCGGTCTCCAATACCCTTTATAAGGAGCTGCACGAACAGGATAAGATCGGGACACTGAACGAATGGAATAAGCTGCAGATAAAATTTATCTCCAGTCACTCCTACTTCACCAAAACTGCCCGCAGTCTGCGCGAGATAAATAAACAGAAGCAGATTGAACGCATCAAGAAGCTGATCACTGAGGATTGATCCCGTACCGGATGACTATTTCCCGATCTTAATGGTCAGGTTGATACCATACATAAAGGTGTTGGCAATAAGGACTTCCCCGGTGCCCGGGTCAATGCCATCGTCATCGTGCCAGCAGTGGTCATAGCTGATATAGGCCTGGGCCCCCAGGTAGAACTTCTGTAGAATATGCCAGTCATAACCATATTTGATCGCTGTGTGTACCCCCAGGTTACCCTCTTCGTACATTTCAGTGGTTTCGATCGATCCAACGCTCACCCCTACTTCCGGGGCTAAATAGGAATTTCCACCCTTCAGGTAGAAGAGTCCCCCCAGGTTGATTGAACTCTGGGTCCACTGCTGCAGGGTGGTGGGTATTCCGGTGTAGCCCGTTCCGATGGAGGTCTCTTTTAACATTATATTGAAACACATACCAAAATAGATCCCGTAGGTTCT
>JAGLTY010000271.1 GCA_023135025.1 Bacteroidales bacterium
TTGATAAATTCTCTTCGGTTTGTAGGCATACGTATGGAAGTTAGTGTATGAATAGTAAGTGCATTTTTTAAATATAATCACTTATCGGTTATTTGGTGCAAAAAGTGAATTCCCGTTGTTAAACTTACGATCAAGCAGCATGTCTACCACCTGCACCCCGTTCATCATGGTCCCGTATAATCCATGAGCAAATTTGGGTTGATAGAGATTCTTTACCGGAGTTTTCATGGGCAGACGTTTGGGCCCGAACTGGGTAACCAGTGAAGCCATATCGTATAGACTGCCGGTGGGCGATCCCGAGTACCTGGCATAGGTGGCAGGTGTGGAGATATCTTTGACCACAATGTGCTTGCTCAGGTTGGGAATCAGGTATTTTTCTGCCAGACCGATAAAGAAATCACCCCATTTCTCCTTCTCCTGCTTATACTTACTATAATCGTTCTCCCTCCACTCCTTCCATTGATTCAGCGCAAAGGGTGTACACCTGAGTGTAACGGTATTTTTGGCACCGGTGGTAAGCGACGGACAGATGACTGCCATATGAAAACAGTCGTCTGTAAACGCCTGGTCTCCTTCCAGGTACCCCTCAAACAACTTTTCCGCTGTACCCAGTCCGGTCGATAGCACATTGTACGGATAATCCAGGTCGAGCGTGGTCATATCAATTTTGTCATCCAGTCCCAGTGCCACATTTATTGAAGAGACCGACATAATGATATTCTCCAGCTTCTCCACATAGCTGGCTGGAAGGTGTTCATCCCCCACCAGTTTGCGCATGGCCAGCATCGGATCGACCGTGGTAATAATGGTACCTGCCCCAATCACTCCATCTTCACCTTTTATTTTTACCCCTTTTGCCTCTCCATTCTCCACAACGATTTTCTCCACCTCTGCACCAAGCCGGATCTCTCCTCCCCGCTCCTGGAAAAGCTGTGCCATCTTTGCAGGATACTCATCGAAGTAACCGTAGGGTCTGAAACAGCGGGTCATGGATGAGAGCATGGCTCCGGTTGCATAGATGGCCGAGGCCCTGTCGGAAGGTACGCCAGAGAATGAGGTGAAGGTCTCCATCACCTCTCTTAGTTTCGTATTGGTAATCCCGAATTTATCAAGCAAACCGGAGTAGGTCCGGTTCAGGTTGGCAACCACCTTGGGAGCCTGAAACGGAATCATCAACTTGTCTCTGGTGGTCGAATGGGCCTTCAGCTTTCGAACCTGTTTAAACATATCGACAGAATAGTCCAGAAGGGATCTGATCTTATCTGCATCATCCGGAAAAGTGGTCACCAGGTACTCTTTAAAATTTTCCGTGCCTGCGGGAATCTTATACTCCTCCACCTGGTCGCCATCCACCACCAGACGTCGCATAAAATTCCCTTCAAACTGCTTCAGGTCAATCTCTATTTCCAGGTATTTCAGAATATCGACAATATCGGGGAAAAGCTGGGTGGTCTCAAAAATATACCCATCGCGCTCATAGGAGGTACTGTATCCGCCTGGATAGCTGTTTTTTTCTATAATCAATGTGCGTTTGTTATCAGTGTTTTTTTGCCACATCAGGCCCGATGCTAATCCGGTCAGGCCCGAACCTATAATGACCATGTCGTATTCACCTGCACCAGAATGGTTACTCTTGATAGTCTCTTTTTTTAACTGAACACTCTTTTCCATGATTGAAGGTTTGAAATTTATATCCCTAATTTAGAATAAACATTTTTACCTTGCGTCGGTTTTCTGAAAGATTAATGCCTATTAACGGAACAAAAATAACCGGAATCCTGCTGGCAGGAGGAATGAGCCGAAGAATGGGGAGCGAGAAGGGCAACATCCAGATTGGGAATGCGCTTCTCTACCAATACCCGTTGGATCTGCTCGAAGGGCTCTGTGATGAGGTCCTGATCAGTACCTGTAATGGGTCATCTATCCAGGTAAAACACCGGATGGTCTGTGATAAAGTGAAAGGAATCGGTCCGCTTGGAGGCATCTACAGCTGCCTGAAACAGTCGTCCAGCGAGATGAATCTGGTGCTCTCCTACGATATGCCCCTGGTAAATGAAGCATTGTTCAGACTGCTTATCAGTGAAGGTGAAGCGTATGATATTGTACTGCCCGCTATGCAAGAGAAGAGGCCTGAGCCACTCTGCGGGCTTTACAGAAAGGGTATTACCAATGTGATGGAAGAGATGATAGCGCAGAACGATTTTGCAGTAAACCATCTGTTGACACGATGCAATAGCAGGATCGTCCCGATTTCAAAAGAGATGGAGTGCTGGCTTCCGGATCTGTTCCTGAATATCAATAGTAAAGAGGACCTCCATAGATTACCACCAGGTTTCGGAACATAGCCATATGAAGAGAGAGTTAAATTCAATATGGTTGAAAGCGGCAGTGGCAGGCGGATTGTGGGCCAGTTTTGAGATTATTGTCGGAAGCCTGCTTCACAACCTGCATATTCCCTTTTCGGGTACCATCCTGGCCACCTTTTCGGTCATATTGATGATCTCCTTTCTGCAGGTCTGGAACGAAACCGGATTGATCTGGAGGGCCGGACTAATCTGCGGATTGATGAAGTCGCTCTCGCCCAGTGCGGTGATCCTGGGACCCATGACAGGAATTATGATGGAGGCCATGTTTATGGATCTGCTCATATATCTTGTGGGCCGGAACATGATGGGGTATGTCCTGGCAGGTATTGCCGCCCTGCTCAGTACCATTCTGCATAAACTGGCCAGTCTCTTTATCCTGTATGGAACCGACCTGGTTACCATCTATGTCAACCTTTTCCGGTTCCTTCAAAAGCAACTTGGACTGGAAGAGGCGAATCCGCAGGATCTGATTATGGGATTCATTGTTCTATATATCCTGGTGGGTGCTGCTGCTGCACTGGCAGGCAGTCTCCTGGGGAAGAGGGCCCTACGCATACAGAAAGAGGGCAGCTCCATTGCCAAACCCTCCGATCCCTTTGCATCCGCCTGGCAGGATGCGGATCCAAACCAACCCTTCCGCATCCTCCTGCTGTTTTTTCATGTGATCATGATTCCAGCCCTCCTGCTGCTGATCAACCGGTTTGGTCTTCAGTTTCAATCAATCATTCCCGCCGGACTCTACCTGGTGTTCCTGCTCTTCTACTACAAGCGGATCATTCACCGTTTGAAAAAGCCTTTCTTCTGGAGCCAACTGATATTGATGACACTGCTTGCCGGTCTCTTCTGGCACCCACCCGAGGGGAGTGACTTCCCCCTGGAAAACGGTTTCCTGGTGGGACTGGAGATGAGCCTTCGGGCTGTACTGATCGTCTCAGCCTTTTCCGGACTCTCTGTAGAGATCAGGAACCCGCGGGTAACACGCTACCTGCTGGGAATCGGATTTGGGAGAGCCTACGCCGCCCTCTCTCTTTCTTTCAACTCTTTACCGGTCATGCTTGAGCGGTCAGCCACCCTCTCCACCTTTCTCAGGAGACCGTTCTATGCGTTTTCCAGTATGCTGATGGAAGCGGAATTGTGGCTGCAATGCTACCAAACAGAGCTTCGTAAATAATTTATCATTAATCTAAATAGCCGCATATCACTCTTTTTATGCGTTTTACGATATATGTACTTATTTACATATTTATG
>JAGLTY010000272.1 GCA_023135025.1 Bacteroidales bacterium
CGGGATTCGGGTTTACTGTAGCATCGGCAAAGGGTTCTCTGTTGCAGCCTAACACTATCAGTGTAAGCAGGGGCAGTATGGCAAGTATACGTTTCATGGCAATTGGTTTTCTGGTTGTTGATTAAGTAATTCCAAATAGCATGCCAAACTCTGACATTGGAAATCAGGAAGGTTTTTCCTTCCTTTGGCCAAATTAACTAAAAACAGATGACCGTGAACCGCTTACCCCGCACTTTTTATCCACTTGTTTTAATCCTTCTTATAACCAGTACCACATTTGGGCAGGAGACGAAAACCATCACCCTTGAAGATGCTTTTCAAAACCGCACCTTCGCGGCCGAGGGACTGTACGGACTCAGGTCCATGGCCGACGGAGTTCACTACACAGTACAGAACAGCAGCACCATCGATAAGTACAGCTATAAAACAGGCGAACAGGTTGAAACCCTGTTTGATGCAGCCAATTTCGAAGAGCTCCCCTCCTTCAGCGATTACCATTTGAATGACCTGGAGACAAAGATTCTGATAGAAACAGGGGTGGAATCGATCTACCGACACTCCTACCTCGCCTCCTACTACGTCTACGACATGGAGTCAAAAACCCTGGTTCCGGTATCGGAAAAGGGGAAACAGCAGCTGGGAACTTTTTCACCGGATGGTTCTCAGGTGGCTTTTGTCAGGGAGAACAATCTCTACATCAGAGATCTTTTCGAAAAAGAGGAGAAGCAGATCACCTTCGATGGAGTAAGAAACGAAATTATCAACGGTGCCCCCGACTGGGTCTACGAAGAGGAATTTGGTTTTTCACAGGGTTTCCACTGGTCGCCCGATGGAAAGAAGATCGCCTTCTACCGCTTTGATGAAAGAAGGGTCCGGGAGTTCCATATGACCATGTTTGGCGCACTCTACCCGGAGAGCTACAACTTCAAATACCCCAAGGCGGGTGAGCTGAATTCACTGGTTACCATTCATGTATACAACCAGGAGACGGGCAAAATCACCTCCATGGATGTGGGTGAAGAGACCGATCAATATATCCCCAGGATCAAGTGGACCAGGGACCCGGTGGTTTTGAGCATCATGCGGCTGAACCGCCTTCAGAACCAACTGGATATCCTCCATGCAGATGCCGGAAGCGGAACGTCGAAGGTGGTCTATTCGGAGAGCAACAAACACTATATTTCAGAGGTCTCCGACAACACCATCACCTACCTGCCCGACGGGGAGAGTTTTATCCTGAACAGCGAAAAGGATGGTTATTTCCATCTTTATCACTATAACTTCAACAGTGGTCAGATGGAGCCCATCACAACGGGCGATTATGATATCTCCTCTTTCATGGGGTACGATGAAAAGCAGCAGCGGCTCTACTACTCCTCCTATGAAGAATCATCCATCCAGCGACATATCTACTCCATCAAACTTGATGGCACAAAGAAGCAGAAGCTGAGCACACAGCCTGGAACCAACCGGGCCACCTTCAGCACCACCTTTAAGTACTATATCCTGAACCACTCTTCGGCCAATACCCCACCCTACATCACGCTGCACAATCAGAAAGGAAAATTGATACGGGTGTTGAAGGATAACGAAAAACTGAAAGAGACCGTTAAGGAGTACGGGTATGCAAAAACCGAATTTATGACGCTACCCACTGTCAGCGGAGAGGAGCTGAATGCATGGATCATCAAACCCAACGATTTTGATCCCGGCAAAGCGTATCCCCTCTTTATCTATGTTTATGGCGGACCCGAATCGCAGAGTGTGACCGATTCGTGGGGAAGGCGCGGAGCATGGTTCCAAATGCTTGTTCAGCAGGGTTATGTGGTGGCCTGCGTGGACAACCGGGGCACCAATGGCCGGGGTGAAGCATTCCGGAAGGCTACCTATATGAAACTGGGCGAGCTGGAGACCATCGACCAGCTTGAAGCTGCACAGTGGTTTGGTTCGCAGGACTATATCGACGAGGAGCGAATCGGAATCTTTGGATGGAGTTACGGCGGTTACATGACCAGCCTCTGTATGACCAAGGGAAACGGCACCTTTAAAATGGGTATTGCGGTAGCGCCTGTCACCACCTGGAGGTATTATGACACTGTTTACACCGAGCGGTTTATGCGTACCCCGCAGGAGAACCCCGAAGGGTACGACGACAACTCCCCCATTAACTTTGCAGATGGATTGCAGGGAGAATTCCTCCTGATCCATGGCAGTGGCGATGACAATGTACACTGCCAGAACTCCATGGATTTTGTGGAGGCACTGGTAGAGGCCAACAAACAGTTTGAGATGCAGTTCTATCCCAATAAGAACCATGGAATCTACGGCGGGAATACCTCCTTCCATCTCTATACCAGGATGACCGAATTTATTCTGGAGAATCTTTAGGTTCCCTGTAGTTTTCGTATCTTTGCGCTGTTTTTTAAATTTCTTTTCAATGATCAACATCACTTTTCCCGATGGATCGGTACGGCAGTATGAGCAGGGCGTTTCGGGACAGGATATAGCCAGGAGCCTGAGCAACAGCCTGGCACGCGAGGTACTCTCCATCAATGTGAATGACGAATTGTGGGATTTGAACCGTCCCATCCAGGAAGATGCCACTATCAAACTCAATAAGTTTGATGATCCCGACGGGAAGCACGCCTTCTGGCACTCCTCGGCCCACCTGATGGCCGAAGCCATTGAGTCGCTCTACCCGGGAACCAAATTTGGCATTGGGCCCGCCATCGAAAACGGATTCTATTATGATGTGGATACGGGCGATGATGTGGTTATTTCCGATGGTGACCTGCCGAAGATTGAGCAGAAGATGAAAGAGCTGGTCTCCCAAAAAAATGGATACCAGCGCAGGGAGGTGACCAAAGAGGAGGCCATGAAATTCTTTGGCGATAAGGGTGATGAGTACAAAACCGAACTGATCAGCGAACTGGAAGATGGCACCATCTCCCTTTACCACCAGGGCAACTTTACCGACCTCTGCCGTGGACCGCACCTGGCCGACACCTCTCCCATCAAGGCTATTAAACTGCTGAGTGTGGCAGGTGCCTACTGGAGAGGAGATGAAAAACGGAAACAGCTGACCCGGATCTATGGGGTGACCTTCCCCAAAGCAAAAATGCTGGAAGAGCACCTGGAACTTCTGGAGCAGGCCAAATTGCGCGATCACAGGAAACTGGGCAGGGAACTGGAGCTCTTCACCTTTTCGCAGCGGGTTGGACCCGGACTTCCGCTCTGGTTACCCAAAGGGGCCCAGTTAAGAGAAAGGTTGGAGAATTTCCTGAAAAAGGTGCAGCACGATACAGGATATGAACCGGTAATCACTCCGCATATTGGTCAAAAAGAGTTATGGGAGACCTCCGGCCACTACGCCAAGTACGGAAAAGACAGCTTCCAGCCCATCAAGACCCCACAGGAGGGGGAAGAGTTTTTGCTCAAGCCCATGAACTGTCCCGCTCATTGCGAGATATACAAATATAAACCCCGTTCTTACAAGGATTTACCTGTTCGTCTGGCTGAATTTGGAACCGTATACCGTTACGAACAGAGCGGAGAGCTGCACGGGCTCACCCGTGTACGCGGATTTACACAGGACGATGCCCATATCTTCTG
>JAGLTY010000273.1 GCA_023135025.1 Bacteroidales bacterium
TGGGTTCAGTGGGTCCCACCGGAAAAATGGTAATGATGGGGGAAGTGCCTCCGCAGGAGGTATACAAAGGATATATGGAGCAGGCAAAGGGATTAACTGATGGAGGTTCCGACGGGATTGTCATTGAGACCATGAGCGATCCGGAGGAGGCAAGAATCGCCATAGAGGCTGCAAAAGAGGTTTCCGGGCTTGATATTGCCTGTACCTTTACCTTTTCTAAAAACCAGGATGGCGTTTACCGGACCATGATGGGTACCGATGTGGGAACCTATCTGGAGATGGCAAAATCGGCCGGTGCTGATATCATTGGGGCCAACTGTGGGAACGGGACCGCCGGAATGATCGAGATTGTTCGGGAGATCAGGGCCATTGATCCTGCAATACCCGTACTGGTTCATGCCAACGCAGGACTGCCCCAATACGTGGATGGCAAAACAGTATTTCCTGAATTGCCCGGTGAGATGGCTTCACAGATAGAGGAGTTGGTAACAGCCGGGGCCAATATCGTGGGAGGATGCTGCGGTACCACACCCGAACATATCCGGCAGATAGTAAAGGTGTTATCCAATTTGAAATAACAGATATACCCGCAGAGCTTTCCTTAAAATGCCATGTTCAGGTAGATGGTGGGGGTAAAGGGGACCGCTTCGGCATGAATGCTGATGCTGCTGGTCTGGGAATCGGGGATCCGGATCACGTTGGAGTACTTGATATTTTCATGGTTCAGCAGATTCAGAATGGAGAGTCCGGCCTCGAAATGGTAGTTTTTGATGCTATGGCGGTAGATAAGTGCCATATCGAGTCGGTTGTAGGGGTACCTCTCCTCCGGATTGTTAAAGATGGATCGTGGGGCTCTAAACCCTGAACCATATACGTAGTTGGCGGAGAAGAATAACGGGCTGAAGTTGAGCAGTAGTGCCCCCTTAATTTCATGCCGTTGATCCTGGGGTGCATCCCTGTAGTCATCTATGATCATGTAGGGAAAGTACTCTTCAGTTTTGCTCAGTGTGTAGGATGCCCAGGCTTCATGTTTTCTGAAGTATTTCTTTATAAGCAGGTCCATTCCGTACATTCTCGCCTCTCCCTGGTAGACATCCTTGATCCCTTCTCTCCAGAGATATATGTACCTGGTGATTCCTGTGGTGGTTTTATAAAAACTCTCAACACCCAGTGTCAGACCGTTATTACTGTAGGTGAGGCCACCCACAAAGTGGTTGGCTTTCAGTACCGGCACATCGTCGTTATTGCAGATGGCCCATACATAACGGTTGTTTCCCAATTCGTCGATCACCGAAGTTTCAGAGATAAACTGGTTATAGATGCCTGCGGCCCCATTCAATCTCCAGTTGTCGGTAAGGTCGAGCGATACCTGGATCCTGGGCTGGATGTAGACCCTCTCCAGGTGAACGGGATAGTCCATCCGAACTCCCGGCCTGATGCTGAGCCTTCCCACCGGTCTGATCTCATCCTGCAGAAACAATCCGATGCGGTGGGACTCGTCAGCTGAACTTACCAATGTCTGATCCAGACTATCTTCCCTGAAACTCACACTTTCATAGGTATAGTTCCAGCCAGCTTCAAGCATCTGCCTCTCCGAGAGCGGGATGTGTGTTTTATTCTTTACGCTGACTTCAAAGATCCTGTTATTAAAAAGGACCTCCCTTCCCGACAGTGGTAAGTTTCCTCCATTCATTGAGGTTCTTGTTACCAGTTGCTTCTCATAGAGCTCTTTGTTCAGGCCTGAAACAGTTATTGAGAGGTGGCTGTTGATCCCGTTTTTCCAGCTCTTGCCATAGAAGGCGGAACCTCCCAGCTGCCGGTTCTCTTCGTCCACTTCCTGTGAGATCTCCACATTGTTTCTCTCCTGCTCCACGTCATAGGAGAACTGGTCCTTGCCTTCATAGAGGCTGATAAAGTAGTTATCACCCCCGGATGTTGATCCGGCATATTTCAGGTTGAAATCCCTGAACAGATAATCGGGATAGATATTGATATCGTACTGTCCCGGGTGGTGCCTTCCTCCGCTGATGATATTCAGGTCATCTTCATCATATAGATTGTAGTAAGTGTGCCGGTATGCAAATGTGAGGGATGATCTTTTTTTCAACGGGATACTGGCCATTCCGTTTACTGTCATATTGTTGATATTCAGGTTTATGGAAGGTTTATTGGTATTTCCGTTGATTCCGGAAATGTCCACAATTCCACCCACCCTGTCATCATAATCAGCACTGTATCCCCCCTTGAGCACTTTGATGTCTTTGGCCATATATGGGTTCACAAAACTGATGTTGTCGTTAAAGTTTTTCAGTCCGAATATGGTGAAGCCATCAAACATAATCTTGCTATGCCCCGAGTAGCTGCCCCAGATGATCAGTTCGGTGGAGCGTTCACCCGCCGCCAGTATTCCCGGCTGCAGACGGAGAAAGTTAAACAGTGCATTATCACCATTACCAGGAAGCCGATAGGCAATTTTATGATTCAGCCTGATCACCCCTGCCTCTTCACCTAACTGTCCCGATCTTTCTATGATACTGCCCTCTATCACCACCTCTTTCAGTCCAATCAAGGAGGGTGTAAGCTCCAGTATATACTCAGTTCCCGGGGAGAGTGTGGTGTCCTCAATATAGTATCCCAGGTAGGAGATGGTTAACCGGAACAGAGAGTCGGTCGACAGAAAAGAGAAATTCCCGTTGAAATCAGTCACCACCCCTGAATTGTTGATCAGGACATGGGAATAGGGTAGCGTTTCGCCTGTTTCGGAATCGACCACGCGGCCCGATAACCGGTAGTTTTTTATGATTTTCACCGGATCCGTACTGTAGAGGGTAAATACTTCTCCGATCTGCCTGAAATCCAGAGGATAATCTTTGATCAGGAAGGCAATGGCCTCTTCCGGATTGTTAAAGGCTTTGTTAAGAGTGATGGTATAACCTGAAAGAAGCTGGTCGTCGAAGGATAGCTGTACCCCGTATTCTTGAACCATCTCCATCAACACCTGGTTCAAGGGTTCATTAACCGCGTTGATCTCAATGGATTGACCCATTAGCTGGACCTGAGACCACAATAATAGAACCAGCAGGAATCCTGAAATTCTATTCCATGGAAGGATAGACCAAATATTTTTTCCCGGTTTGATGTTCATATTCAAGATCAAATGGCAGGCAGAGTAAAGATAATATATTCTCTACCGGTTGATCGAGGGAGAAATTCCCCGAATAGACCTGCTGCATCTCCTCAGGTGTTTCAATAACAATGCCAAATTGACGTTCGATCTCTTCAAAAACAAGTCGCAGGGGTGTTGAGGCGAACATGATCAGGTTTCCGGTCCATCCCGGAGAGGTACGCGAACTTTCTAACTGTGTCACTCGAAATCCCCCCGAAGGCTCCATAACACCTCTTTCATTGGGCGAAAGGGTCACTGCACTTCCCGATTTTACTTCGGTAACCCTCACACTACCAGTATGGCAGGTGACTATATAATCCTCACCCCGTGCAAACACATTAAATGTTGTTCCCAGCACTTCCGTTGTTGCATTGGAAGAGATTACACAGAATTTTCTTCCCTTTTCCACACTGAAAAATGCTTCTCCCTCC
>JAGLTY010000274.1 GCA_023135025.1 Bacteroidales bacterium
GTGATCATTTTAAAATCTGTGTAATCGCCAGATGCCGTAAAGGGCTGGCCCCAGTACTGGATGGTGAGGTCGGGGGTAATGCTGAAGTTGACCCTGAGCGACATGCTCAGAACCTTCTGATCGATCTTTCCAAAGATATAACGGTCATCACCATTCATCTCCTGCTGGCTTACATACTGGAGCTCCTGAATGTTGTGAGAATAGGAGGGAAGGAGCGATATGGAGAGGGTATTCATTGGCCGTATGGTCATGAAAACTGTGTAGGAGTTTCTTTGATAATAGTCTTCTGCACCCCAACTTGCACGTCCAAAGAATCCACTGGAGATTGCTTTTCTATCGTCGCTCATCACCCTGTAATTCACCCTTCCTTCGTTTGGAAGGTACATGGAGGGTCCACCCCTGAGCATTCTGTTTGAAACCTGGTGAAAACCAAATCCCCCTCCGAGACCTGCGTGCCATAAGTTCTTGAAGTTGGCACTTAGGTTATATTCGTTTCCGATCCCGGTGATTTGTCCCCCGAAATCATTGCTCATGTTCACATTAGTATTCAGGCGCAGGCTCCTGAAGATGCTGAAGGGTTCTGTGAAATTGTATCCTGTCCATAAAACACTGATGATATTATCGGAGAGTTGCATATAGCCCATATCGTTGAGCTCGAGGCCCGGACTCTTGAACACATTCATGAACAGGAAGTTCCAGTTCCCACCGATCTTCCCGAATTGAAGCTTTCCCCCCACTCCGGAGAGGCTGGTACGGGTATCATCAAATTCAACGTAATCGGCATCGGGTCGCTGAAAATACCTGGCCGAAGATTGCTGGGTTATGGAGATGGCCCCGGCACTACCCTGTACATTGCTCAGATAGAGTGCAGCATTCAGCGTATAATTACGCTCCTTGAAATATTGTGTGAAATCGACTCCGGCGGAGGTGGCGTTTTTGTGAAGATAGTCCATCACTGTACCATCAAGTTTTCTGATGGTGCTGGTGACAGCCCCCCCAATGATCGAATTTCCTTTGTTGAAGTCTTTCTGCACCCGTGCCAGGGAGTAATTGGTGAGTGGTTCCACGGTCTCTTTGCGCTCGATGCCACCCTGATCAATGGTCGCTTTTGTATCGGCTGTAATGGCTTCCACAATACCGACCGATAATCCATTTTCAGTTTTTCCTGTGAGTTTGGCAGCTCCCAGGATCCGGGTGAACACAGGTATCGAGGCATATTCACCATCATCGAGTGATGGATACCCATGCGGTCTGCGTCCTATTCTCCGGGAGTAGAAGAGGTTATCGTTGCCCACATCGCCATCACCCAATCCCACATTGAAGCTGGTGATGTTTTTTCCTTCAATAAAGAAGGGCCGTTTCTCTTCAAAGAAGGTCTCAAATGCAGTCAGGTTCACTTCTGAAGGGTCCGCTTCCACCTGTCCGAAATCTGGATTTATGGTGAAATCGAGTGTCAGGTTATTGGTGACCCCGACTTTACCATCCAGCCCCACATTGTATTTGAAATCGGTACCGGTTGCATAAGGATTGCCCGCTTCAGGTTCGTAGGTTTTTAATGCGGCAACTCCGTAGGGGGTCAGATCAAGCTGTTTGCGTGGCTCGATTTCCTGAAGGCCATCCAGTTCACCTATGGCATGAATCAGTCCGGGGGCATTCCTTGGTATGGGATGCCAGAGACTCAATTCATTCTCTCTGAATATCTGTCGTGCCACTTCAAATCCCCAAACCTTCTTAGAGTTCTTATTGAAGCGTAACTGGGTAAACGGGATCTTCATTTCGGCGCCCCATCCCCATTTGTGCAGTTGTGACTTTGCCATCCAGATGGGATCCCATGTGAGATCTTCAGACTGGCCATTGTTGGACTGGATCATATCAAAGCGTACCCCGGCAGAGCTAAGCCCAAAGACAAAACCAGTACGCAAATCGTGATAGCTGTCAAATATAACAAAGACCATATCTCCATCGCCATTGTCACGGCGGCTCATCCGGTTGGTGATGCTGTCGGGTGCAGTGTCGAGCGCTTTTATTGCGATATAGAGATTCATATCATCAAAGGCAACCTTGAATTCGGTTTGCTGCGACGGGGGGCTGTCTGCGTAGGGCTCGAGTTGCGTGAAATCGCCACTCCAGTTGCCGGGCTGCCAGGCCTGGTCATCAAATGTACCATTGATGACCGGGGCTACCTCCACGCGGTAGGCTTCATATACTTTCTTGGGCAGGTATTCGGTCTGTCCTGTGAGGATCAAAGTTGGTACTGAAAGGATAAGAGTTATGAGGATAAGGGGTTTAATCATGCTTTGCTTGCCTTCTGAAATTTTAATTGTGTAAAAGTAACACTTTCTTTCAGATTGAAGAGGAAAATGTTGGTAAATTCGCTCACTTCATCAGTGTTACGCTCATATGGAAATTCCAGTTGGTTTGAACACCTCATCTTGCTTTCCCCGGAAAAAACTATAAATTTATTTATTAAAGGAGGCCTGGGTGCAATAATATGGAGAGAAAAAAGGCAAGTTATCTTGAGGGAACTGTCTCGATCATTTTAAATATAGGGTTGTTTGCCATTAAATACTGGGCCGGGATTGTATCAGGATCCATTGCCTTAATGGCCGATGCATGGCATACATTATCAGATTCGATTAGCTCTGTTGTGGTTATTTTCGGCGCAAAACTTGCATCAAAAAAGGCCGATAAAGATCACCCGTACGGACATGGCAGATGGGAACTGATTTCATCAATTATTATCGCCATCATTCTTGTTATGATTGCTTTTGGATTCATTACTGATTCGATATCACAATTGAAAACAGAGGGATCTGCAAATTTCGGTACCCTGGCTATCGTTGTTACTGTTGTATCTATCGTGGTTAAGGAGCTGATGGCTCAATATGCATTTTTCCTTGGCAGGAGATCGGGTAGTTCAACGGTGAAAGCCGATGGCTGGCACCATAGAACCGATGCCTTATCCTCTCTGGTTATTCTGATCGGTATTCTGTTCAAAGACTATTTTTGGTGGATTGATGGTGCACTGGGGATTGTTGTTTCAATTCTGCTTCTGTATGCAGCCTATAAGATTTTGATGGAATCGGTCGATAAAATCCTTGGGGAAGACCCGGGTGAAGAGCTCATTCAGGAAATCCATGCTCTTATCAGGACCCTCTATGATTATGACCTCTATCCTCATCATTTTCATATCCACAACTATATCTCCAGCAAAGAGTTAACTTTTCATATCAAGATTCAGAACAGCATTTCGGTTGAAGAGGGTCATGCCATTGCTACCGCCATTGAGGAGTTGATTGATGAGAAATTATCAGTTAAGTCAACGATTCACCTGGAGCCAATCGATTTTGCACATAAGAATGACTAATGCGCCCATTGGCTTCATTCGAAAAATAGCCCTCCAACATCAAGCTCTTTTAACAAATACATTTGGGGTTAAACAAAGAAAAGTAGTATTTTCCCGTTCTTTTGCTTCATCGAGATGACTTCTGCGACGCGATTGATATTTCTGAATTTTTTGATGGCCCTGACTCTCCTGGTTCCGGGGAGTTTGTGCGGCCAGGGGGGCTTTGCGGAACGGGTCGACCGGGCCTTT
>JAGLTY010000275.1 GCA_023135025.1 Bacteroidales bacterium
AAGCCTCTTCTCCCGATTCCTCACATTGGGCTTTTAGAGGCGCAATGGCAGCCAGTGCATTCTTGAGCTGAACCAACTCCCGGGGAGAAACCCTGCCCACAGCCACTTTGGAAATGATTCTTTCCAGATCGCCCACCTGCTTGATCTGTCCGGCCAGAAATTCTCTGAAATCCTCCTCCTGACTGATATGTTCCACCATGTTGTGTCTTTCCCGAATCAACAAAACATCCTTCAGGGGGAGTGACAGCCATCGCTTCATCAAACGCGAACCCATGGGGGTAACCGTCCGGTCCATCACATCCAGCAGGGTATGCGCCCCTTCGTATAACGATTGGAAAATCTCCAGGTTCCTGATGGTAAACCGGTCAAGCCACACATAGTGATCCCTTTCGATGCGGGACAATCTGGATATATGCCCGGTATGGGTATGCTGGGTCAGGTTGAGGTATTGAAGAATAGCACCACTGGCGATGATCCCATGAGTCATATCCTGAACTCCAAATCCTTTCAGGTTCTGTGTACCAAACTGGTGCTGCAGTTTATCCCTGGCATTCTCCTCGGTATAGACCCACTCCTCTAGCAGATAGGTAAAATAGGTCTCCCCAAACTCCTTATGGAACTGGTCGCGATGACTCCTTTGCACCAGCACCTCTTTCGGTTTGAAACTGGTCAGCAACTTATCGATAAAAGCCTGGTCGCCCTGCGATGCCAGAAACTCACCGGTGGAGATATCCAGAAAAGCGATGCCACTGATCTGCCGATCCAGGTAGATACTGGCCAAAAAATTATTTTCCCGGTTATCCAGTACATTTTCATTGTAGGTAACGCCCGGTGTAACCAGTTCTGTAATCCCCCTTTTAACGATTTTTTTTGTGAGTTTGGGATCCTCCAGCTGTTCACAGATGGCCACCCGTTGTCCGGCCCGCACTAACTTCGGCAGGTAGTTGTCCAGAGCATGATACGGAAAACCGGCCAGCTCCACGGAGGAGGCTGCGCCATTGGCTCTTTTGGTAAGGGTGATCCCCAGGATTTCAGAAGTACGAATGGCATCTTCTCCAAAAGTTTCATAAAAATCTCCCACCCGAAACAGCAGCACCGCATCGGGGTGACTGGCCTTGACGGAGTAGTACTGCTTCATCAGGGGAGTTTCAACGATATTTTTTGGTATGGCCATCCTCAACGCATTGTCTATCAAAAATAGAGGTTATGTCACGATTATTGAAGTGTTGTTGAAAAGTAACTGCTTTTATTTCTCCCGTTTTTTCACTTAATTGAACTTATGCGTTCCGGAAAGAATACTCTCACCTACCTTATTTTTGCAGGTTTTTTTCTGGGAATCCTTTTTGGCTGGCTCATTGGTGACCCTATTCTGCCAGTGGCCGAGCCCATGAAGGAACTTTTTTTGCGCCTCCTTCGAATGGCCATCCTGCCGCTGGTGATCACCTCCATCATCAGTGCCGTGATCCAGGTCGGAAGCAGTAAAGGATTGGGAATGATTAGTCTGCGCACATTTATTTACTACATTACTACAAGTGTTCTGGCCATTCTAACCGGACAGATCCTGGTCAATATTTTTCAACCCGGAAAAGGAGCTGTGATTGGCCTCACCGAGCAGCCTGAAGGTATTGGAGTAGTTGACCAGGGTTTTGGGGAGCTGCTGCTTAACCTTATTCCTGAAAACCCCTTTGCAGCCATGGCCAATGGTGATGTACTTCCTGTTATCTTCTTTTCACTCCTTTTCGGTTTTTTTGTTACCCGCCTGAAAACAGATCAGCGCAACCTGATGGGAGGTTTTTTCAGGGCTGCCTTCGAAGCGATGATGAAACTGACCTCCTTTGTGATCTGGACTGCTCCCATTGGTGTCTTCGGTATCATTGCGGGCATTGTGGCCAAAACCGGATTTGATGCATTTGCCTCACTTGGCAGGTTTTTCCTGGTGGTCATGGCCGGCCTGTCCATTCATTTCTTCATCACCCTGCCCCTGCTTCTGAAATACGTAGGGAAGTGCAGTCCTGTAAAGCACTACCGGGGTATGCTCTCTGCACTGATGACCGCCTTCTCGACCTGTTCAACCATCGTCACGCTGCCCCTGACCATGAAGGCTGTGACTGAGACGTCGGGTGTTTCAAAAAAAGCGGCCGGATTTGTCCTGCCCATTGGAGCCACCATCAATATGGACGGAACAGCGCTTTATGAATGTGTGGCCACCATATTTATCGCACAGGTGTATGGTTTTGACCTGGGGCTGGCACAGCAGGGCATCATCGTAATAACCGCGGTATTGGCCTCCATCGGTGCAGCCAGTATTCCCATGAGCGGTCTGGTGATGCTGACCATTATTCTGAATGCTGTCGGGCTTCCCCTGGAAGGGGTTGCAATGATCCTGGCCGTGGACCGGATCCTGGATATGTTCCGCACCACTGTCAATGTATTTTCCGACAGTGTGGGTGCAGTGGTGATCGACCGGCTGGAAGGCGATTCTCCGGATGAACCATCCGTTCAGAAACCCTGATCCCGGAAATACAAAGGGCCGTTTCAAAAAAAATGAAACGGCCCTTTGTGTATGATTAGATCTTTACTAAAGACTTATATCAACACCCAATGCAAATATGATTGTGTTTTTACCGTAAGTATCTGTATAATTTGTACCCAACATATCATAAGTTAGAGCATTTTCATAGTCCTGGTACATCACATAAGTCACGCCAGCATTGATGGTAAGCATTGCCCCAACATTCACGAAAAAACCACCGCCAACGGTGTTGCTTTTCAATGCATAACTCAGATCGGACTGGTAATCCTGATTGACTCCGTTGTTCCCTGTGGAGAATCCGGCACTTACACCAAGCATGCCCAGGAACTCATACTCCAGACTGACAGCTACGGAATAATCATTAGCGTCAATGGTCGATTCATTATTGATCTGTTCACCACTTACATCTACATTTCCATAATAGGCCGATTTGTCCAGATAGTAGTTGAGTCCCACACTGGCAGTCAGGTTTTTCAATGGTTTCAGCTGAGCCCCCGCCGAGAACATGCCCGGAAGGTCTGAACGGGTTTTCTCACCGTCGGGAAACATATTCACATCATCCACTTCAGTTATATTGGTCAATTCAATTTTAGTATGATGCTCATATTTGACAGCCACATTGAGCATATCGGAAAAATGGAGGTTTACTCCGATGATCGGGGCAAAACCCGAACCCTCCTGAATCGCGTTAAGTTCCGCATCTGCAGTCATGGCATCGAGCCCAAGCGCAGTAGCTTCCAGGCTTGCAACCACATCAGGAGGCAGTGCCGGATTAGATGCCACCCTTCTGAGATAATCTCCCGGGGGCTGTGTGTCGCCATAAGGAGCATCAATGGTCACTCCTGTTAATGATCCTTCATAACTGTTGTTCGCCATTACATACCTTCCGCCAATGGCAACCGAGATCATATCATTGATGGCATAGGTGGCCCCCACCTGGATTCCCATGTATGTGGATGAGCCATTAAAGGCTGCGTTCATGTTATATCCGTTAACATTCCTATAACCCGGGTCCCACGTGGTAGCAGCTTCAATAGCCTGGTCAAGGGGCAG
>JAGLTY010000276.1 GCA_023135025.1 Bacteroidales bacterium
CTCTGGCCAGGGTAAGAAACATTTCAGAATTTTCAACTACCCCCAGATTACCGTGATACAGGATATATGTTCCCAAGCCTGGCAACGAGGTTACCTCCTCGAATCTGTGAAACGCCGGAATAAATTTCGCATCACCATAGTTTTCATTGAAATATTGTGTTTCATGTTTGGCGATCGATAGGATATGGTTGGCATGATTCACTATTTTTTCATACCGTTTCAGTTTGGCAGATTCGGATCGAAAGAAAAGTTTATGAAACGGATTCCGTGTTGAACGGGTAAGACCCTTATAATACTCATGTTCAATATTGTGTGCCCTCACCAGTGTCATTTTCCTGGCCTGAATGCATTGGAGAAGCATTCCGGTGGTGTGTAAGCCTTCGAAAAGCACTGGAAAAGAATCTCCGAGAAGATTCTTTGGCATAGAATTTGCAGTTCTAGTGACAACAATGTAAGGATCGGTGTGAAAAAAGTATTTCATTCCACGCTTTCGGTGGTAGTAATAGACATTAAAGCATAGATCCTCGAGTTCTTTGGAATGTTCTCGTCCATATTCGAAACAGTGAAGAATGATGCGGATTCCAGCTTGTGAGAGTGCTCTCAGTTTATAGTAAACATCAATGACACCTCCGTAATCGGCCGGATAGGGTATATTGAAAGAGACAATATGAAGATATTGTGATGGCATATTAAACCCCGATATCCTGTGGTTGTCTAAATGTTAAAAATAGGGAAAAAAATATTAACAATTTTTAATGAATATTTTCACAATTTAGTGCAACTTTTTTGCAATTTGCACGTTATAAAAATGTAGAGACTTTATTGATTATCAATTAGATAATTTCGTTCTTTTAATTCTACATTTCTTTTCATAGATTTAGTTTTAGGGTTAGTTTAGTTTTAAGGTCCCTCGGCGCTTGCTGGGGGATCTTTTTTTTATCTTTGTTCGTCAATTACAATTATGCAAAGAATCGAAAAGATCATAAAAGAGCTAACCTGTCAGGCAGCCCTTCATAGCTGGAATGCAACTCTGGAGGAGGGGAATGTACAGGTGCAGAAAACCAGGAGAGAATTTGAAGGCGATTTCACAGTGGTGGTATTTCCCCTGCTCAAATTTTCAAAACAGTCACCCGAACAGACAGGGGAGTCACTGGGAGTATACCTGAAGAGATCATCTGATCTTATAGAAGATTTCAATGTGATAAAGGGTTTTCTAAACCTGGTGATAGCCCAGCAATACTGGAAAGAGCTACTCGATGGCGCACTACGTTCACCGTCGTATGGCAGGAGAGTACCTGGAGAAGATTCCCCGGGAGTCATGATTGAATACTCCTCGCCAAATACCAACAAACCATTGCACCTGGGTCATATCAGGAACAACCTGCTGGGTCATTCGATATCGCGTATACTGAAAGCTACAGGTAATCGCGTAAAGCAGGTAAACCTGGTTAACGACCGGGGAATCCATATCTGCAAGTCGATGCTTGCCTGGCAAATGGATGGTAAAGGTGAAGATCCTCTATCGTCGGGAATGAAAGGGGATCACCTGGTTGGTAAGTATTATGTACGCTACGACCAGATCTACAAGTCGCAGGTACAAACATTTGTGGAGAATGGAATGTCGCAAAAGGAGGCTGAAGCTGAGGCTGAAGTGTTGATCGAAGCACGGGAGATGCTCAGGAAGTGGGAAGCTGAGGATCCGGAGGTCAGGGCACTATGGAAAACCATGAACGATTGGGTGTATGCTGGTTTTGATCAGACTTACAGACGTTTAGGTATCAATTTTGATAAAACTTATTATGAATCGGAGACCTATAAACTGGGCAAAGAGCTGGTGTTGAAAGGGCTCAGGGAGGGGGTGCTCTATCAGAAAGAGGATGGTTCGGTCTGGGCAAACCTGGAGGAGGAAGGACTCGATCATAAGTTACTGCTCCGCTCAGATGGAACCTCCGTCTATATGACCCAGGATGTGGGGACTGCTCATCAACGGTATGAGGAGTCGGCTTTCGATTCACATATCTATGTGGTTGGGAATGAACAGAATTATCACTTCCAGGTACTTGCCATTGTACTGAAAAAGCTGGGGTATGCATGGGCCGATAAGTTATATCATCTGTCGTATGGAATGGTTGAACTGCCCGAGGGAAAGATGAAATCCCGGGAAGGTACTGTAGTAGATGCCGACGACCTGATGGATGAGATGGAAGTTACCGCCAGGCAGATGTCGGAAGAGTTGGGTAAGTTGGAGGAGTTCAGTGAGGAGGAGAAAAGGCGCATCTGCAGGCAAATTGGAATGGGTGCCCTGAAATATTTTATCCTGAAGGTAGATCCCAGGAAAAACATGACCTTTGATCCACGTGAATCGGTCGATTTCAACGGGAATACAGGTCCTTTCATACAATATACCTATGCCCGCATCCGTAGTGTAATGAGAAAAGGGGCAGATATGCATAAGGGAACGGGCAATGAGGAACTTAATAAAAAAGAGGTTATTCTGATCCGTATGATGCATGATTTTCCGGAGATACTCAGCGAAGCAGCACATACATTAAATCCTTCTCTGGTTGCCAATTTCATGTATGAGTTGGCCAAGGAGTTTAACCAGTTTTATCATGACTACAGCATTCTGAGTGCCGAAACTGCCGGGCAGGTTAGCCAACGGTTGCTGATTATAGAAGCTGCCGGGAACATGATTGAGTCAGGTATGGAGCTTCTGGGTATCGAAGTGCCTGAGCGTATGTAAAACCATAGATGGTAATTTAATAGCATGAAACAGAGCATTGTAACAATTCTTCTCCTGGGCCTGACACTCTCCCTTTGGGGTCAGAAAAGCAAGGTGATGGCTGTAATGCAGATGATTGATAATGAAAAGTACGATGATGCCAAGGAGGCCATCGAACTTGCAGTATTGAACGACAAGACCTCCAGGTGGCACCGCACGTACTATACAAAGGGCTTGCTCTGTCAAACCGCTTATGAGGCAGGTGTGAAGAAAAAAGATACAAAGAAAACCAACCTCTATCCTGATCAGTTGTTTGTGGCGTACGATTCCTATGAGAAGGCCCTGGAACTTGATGTAAGAGAGCGGTTGCACACCACCATCAGGCAGAAATATTATCTGCTTTCAAACGATTTCAGGACCATGGGTGAGGAGCTCTATAAGAAGAGAGAGTACCTGGAGTCTTTACGTGCATTTGAGCATGCACTTTTGATTGGTGAAAGTGATATGATCTCAGTCAAAACCGATACAAACCTGATCTATAATACAGCCATGGCCGCTTACGAAAGTCAAAACTGGGAAAAGGCCATTGAATACCTGACCGGACTGCATGCAGATGCCCATTCCACCAATGCCTGCCTGCTGCTGTCTGTAGCCTATCTGCAATCCGGAGATACCGTTCGTAGCGAAGAGGTGATAATGGAGGGGGTGGAGCTCTATCAATATGAGGATTCACTGGTCATGTACCTGGTCAACCAGCTGGTCACCTCAGGGAGAATGGAACCTGCAATAAATATATTGGACAGGGCCATTGAGGCCAGGCCCGAAAATTTCATGTTTCACTGGGCAAGGGGATTGGTCTA
>JAGLTY010000277.1 GCA_023135025.1 Bacteroidales bacterium
GTCCGCCCTTAGTCCCTACTCAATTACATAATAGGATACGGCGGACTGTTCATTTCTTATGTGAAAAGGTATTCAATTATTCGCTTAATTGTATTTCGTATGTGGACCCGCTTAGGTAAATTATTGCAAATTGCCCAGGGTGATCGGCCCATGATTGCCGCATTACTGCTACAGGCCTTTTGTACAGGAATTTTTATTGGTGTCCTGGAACTGGAGGCCAATACGGTATTTCTGGAGTCATATGGTGCTGATCGTGTTCCTTTTGCCCTGATGGTCTCAGGAGTTGTAGGAATTTTGATCGCCGCCATTTACGGATACTTCAGCAAGCAGTTGAGGCTGCGTGCATTTGGGATCGTGAACCTGGTGGTGGTGATTGGAGTAACCGCTTTTCTAGTGGGGGGGCTCCATTTGATGGAGCGGGATTACCTTGATTTCGCCACATTTGTTTTTTCAGGTCCTTTGATCCTGATTACCCTTCTGGGATTCTGGACCACAGTCAAAGGATTTCTCTCACCCAGCAGGGGGAAGCAGTTAAGTGGACTGATCGAAGTTGCGCTGGTGGGGGGGGTGGCCCTGGCCCTGGTTGTTACTCCTCTCCTGGTGTCTGCCGGAATCAGCATTTATGAGATTCTCTACGGGGGGATGGGAAGCCTGATTGTGGCCACCGGGGCCCAGATGTATATTCTGTCGCACCCTGGAAAGCAGGGTGGAGGATACAGAAACAGGAGCGGCAGTGCCGGTCCGATCAGGTTGTTCGCCCACCGGTATACGGCTTTGATGGCATCTTTTGTGGTGATAGGGGTGGCCATATCTGTACTGCTGCACTATGAATTTCTTTCCGTGACCCAGAGCAGGTTTCACGGAGGAATCGAACTTGTGGAATTCCTGGGTTTCTTCTTTGGGATCGGTGTGTTGCTGGCGTGGATAATGAAACGGTTCCTTTTTCACTGGATTAAAAGCAAATTCGGGATCAGGATGACCCTGTTGCTGATGCCTGTTGTGTTGCTGCTTTTGACTATTCCTGCATCCATATTAGGAGAAGGTTATGGTTATGGAGGCGGAATACAGCTTTTTACCTATTTCTTCCTGCTGGTTGTACTGTCCAATCTTTTCAGCCGCTCCATGAAAGAATCCCTGGAAAACCCTTCCATGAACCTGATCTTTCAATCTCTTAATCCAAGGGAGAGAGAGAATGTTCAATCGGGTATTGAAGGAGTATTCAGTCAGATTGGAGTCTTCTCTGCCGGACTTTTCCTCTCGCTGTTTATCATGCTTCGGTTCGTTGAGTTGTACCATGTGACCTATGTATTGTTTGTATTACTGTTGATCTGGTTTGTGGTGGGTCTGTCACTTTACCGAAGTTATCACAGGTTGTTGAAGGTGACACTGGAATCGGACCGGATTCTTGATCCGTTTGACCTGAATCTGGAGAAGATTGAACAGTTTGACCTGGAGCATTCTGCATTCTCAATGGAACTGATCGAATTTAATCCCTATTTTTTCCATTTTGTATCCAGGGAGCGTCTGCTCTCTTTGTTGTCCCATTCCGATCCCATGGTACGCAGGGTGATCTGGGATCATATTTTGAAATCTTCACCAGGATTGATGGATATAACTATAAGCCAAATGCTTGTGAATGAAAGAGAGCCGGATATCAAGGAGAGGATCAGGCTATTGAAGAAGCGCAAACTGAAATCAAAATTGGGTTTACAGGAGGCCTTTATCAGGGAGCGACTCAATAAATTCAACAATGTTCAAAGTGAGCCTGATAACTCCATCGGTGAGGTGTTTCATTCCGGGGCAAGTCATGAGATTCTGGCAGCACTTTATTATGTTGCTGAATCAAAGGACCGGACGTTTCTTCCGGAGGTCATTTCACTCTTCAGGGACCGGGATCCGGACATTCAGGGGGTAGCCATCTCTACTGCAGGCTGGCTTGATCTGGGGGGTAACGCCCATAAAATAATCGATTTACTCATTGATCCAGTGCTCTACCAGACCGCCTGGTCGACTCTGGTTAAACAGGGTGAAAATGTACTTGATGAACTGGAGATGGCCTTTTATAAGCCTGATGCGGATATCAGGTTGCAAACACGCATTGTATCGGTTATTTCGTCCATTGGCGGTACGGGTGCTGTTCAACTTTTGCTGCAGAAGCTGGAGTATCAGCATCGTGACGTGTTTTATTCAGTTGTTCAGGGATTGTATGCGAATAATTTTGAAGCGACAGTGATCCAGGAAACGCAGATTCAGAATGCCATTCTTAGAATGATCCAGGCCGGAACCTGGATCATGGCTGCAAAAATTTCTGTTCGAACCGATGATCCGGGAGGTTGCCTTGCCAGGGTGATTGATCTGGAGATATGGGAGGTCAATGAGTTGATTCTGATGTTGTTGACAATGATCTATGATCGAAGGTCAGTACGAAGGATTAAAATAAGTCTGCTTGACCGGCAATCGGATGACCGCCAGATGGCTATCGAGTTACTGGAATTGTTGGTGAGAGAGCCCTTAAAGGCGGTTCTGGTATCCTATTTTCATGATGTATCGGTCAGAGAGAAACTGGACAAACTGAAAGAGTTATATCCCATTGATGTTTTTCCGGTTGATGCGCTGTTAAAGAGGATTCTGAACCGTAACGGAGCCCAGATGGGAGATTTCATAAAGATTAGTGTACTGGACAGGGTGGGAAATGTGGCGCGGTTTTTTGATGAACAACAGATCATTGCACAGGGATTTCATCCCAATCCCCGGATCAGGGAGATTGCAGCCCAGCTGTTGCGTAAGAATAATCCGGAGCAGTATGACCTGGTGACTGAAAGGCTCGATTTCCCTGACAATAGTTTTCCGGGACATGAGGATATGGTCCGCTGGTACCTGGATACCACTATGAGACTGACCTCGTGGAAGTTATTTATGAATATTGGAATTAACTCTCTGTTTAAACTTGTCTCCATTGCCAGACCCTTTTCAGATGAGTGGTCGGCCGATGGCGACTCTGTAGTTCTTGCCAGATCTGTATCTGCTGAAGAATATCCTACCCTTTCAAACGGAATTGCAATAATTGCTGCTTATCAACCCGAAATTTTGGAGCAGATTCGTTATCTTGGTACCATTGGAGCATGTGAGACCTTTCTGATTGATCGAAAGGAATTTGTTGAACTTTTGTTTGATGAAAGAAGTCTATTGCATGTTTTTTGTAGTTTCTTGAATCAGGCTTCTCAAGAGACGTTTTAGGATTCGGGGAATGCGATTATTGATATTAATTTATGGGTGAACCCTCAATGATAAATACCGGGGTGCTACAGAGAAATCCTTTTCCAGGCAGCAGGCCTTTTTTTTCAGCTGAAGATCAACTCTTCTTTGGCCGGGATGACGCTGTTTCAGAGTTGCTCAAAATTCTACTGAAAAGAAGGTTTGTGGCGCTGGTTGGGGCATCTGCATGTGGAAAAACCTCTCTGATTCAGTCAGGGGTCATTCCCGCTCTTCTTTCCGATATGAAGGAGGAGTGGGTTCCTGTCTATATCCGGCCGGGAAGACGTCCTATGGAGAGCCTGATCAGGGGAGTTCAG
>JAGLTY010000278.1 GCA_023135025.1 Bacteroidales bacterium
AGTGCCATTGCTCATGTAGAGATCGATATAACCGTCCTGGTCATAATCCAGGAACACGGCTCCCCCACCCACTGTCTCCACCAGGTTATCCATGTGGTGGTCGCCGATGGAGTGCTTGAAATGGACTCCGTTGTCGGGAGAGATCTTCTGAATAAAGTCGCCATTGTCCTCCGGAACCGAGGTGGGAAGCTGTTGAGAATCTATTTTTTTATTATTTGGCGACTGGCATCCTGTGAGATAAAGAATAATACTCAATGCAAACGCCAAAGGTGTAAGTTTCATAGTGGTAGTTTCAGGGTTTAAATATAGTAAAGAAGTATTCTAAATAGTCCCCATATATAGAAAAACATGGGGTGTTTTAACCTTATTTAACAGTAGAGAGGAATTATTCAACAATCCCGTATCCCTGTCGGAAGGTGATGTAGCGATCGGGGGCGGGTCCAGGGTAGACCTCCCGTGTACCGTCCGACCAGTTGATCTCCAGGCGGTCGATCTCCGGATTTCCCCCCAGTCCGATATGGAGCCTGGGGTCGCTGTTGGAGAGGTAGGTGGTGGTCCACTGGTTGATATAAACTGCTCTTTTCTCTCCCTGGTGCACCACAACAGTGGCGCCAATGGCAGCTGCAGGTCCGTTTTTCCCTTCCAGGGTGAGGCCGATCCAGTGGTTCTGGTTATTGCAGTTGTTTCTGAGCAGTACCGCATTGGCTTTCAGGTCCACATGCGATACGATGATATCCAGGTCACCATCGTTATCATAGTCCCACGTGGCAGCTGCACGTCCCGAACGTTTCTCGCTAAAGTAGGGGCTGTCGGAGATGCCAATATCGGTAAAATTACCTTTCCCGTCGTTCTCCATCAGCAGTGGATACTGCAGGATCAGCTCTTCGGCAGTACCGTTGGCCGAGAAGAGATCGGGGTCACCGTCATTGTCATAATCAAAGAGCGCTGAGGCCCACTGTCCCTTCCCGGCAGAGGCACCGGCAATACCGCTCTGTTCGGTAATGTCTTCAAAAGTTCCGTTCCCCAGGTTGCGGTAGAGTGCACCATAGCGCAGGTCGGGTACCAGCAGGTCTATGAGTCCGTCCCCGTCCACATCCCCGATAGCTCCGTGCATGGAGCCGGTGGTCTGCCCATGGCTGTTTACCGCTACACCAATTTCCACGCCCACCTCGCTGAATCTCCCCCCCTCGTTACGGAACATAAAATTGGCCTGGTGGTCATTACCCTGGAACATATCCAGGTCACCGTCCCTGTCATAATCATATACCGTAAGTCCCATGCATTTTGAATCGGGATAGAGGAGTCCGAGCCCGGCGGTGACCTCCCTGAAGGTGCCGTTCCGTTGTTGTCTGTACATCATGGAGGCCTGACCCGCATATTCCGATGGGTGTGGCATCAGTTCCGGGGTGGTCGGAGAGACATATTCCGGATCGAAAGCCAGAAAATTACCCACAAAAGCATCCAGCCTTCCGTCCCGGTTGTAGTCCCAGAAAGAGACACCTACGCTCCATTTTTCAAAGCCGTTCAGGCTGTCGGGACCAGCCAGGCCCAGTTTTTCGGTGATATCGGTGAAGGTACCGTCACCATTGTTCCGGTAGAAGATATTCGGGCCATAGTTGAGCAGGTAGAGGTCCTGGTCACCGTCCCCGTCAAGGTCTATGGAACCGGCAGCCATGCTCCAGTGACGGTCATCCACTCCCGCCTGTTCCGATACCTCTTTGAAGGTTCCGTCTCCCTGGTTGTGGTAAAGCCGGTTAGGAGTATTCTCAAAAACTCTGCCCTGATCATCTGAGATCCCTTCCAGCCATGTTCCGTTCATCATATAGAGGTCCATCCAACCATCGCCGTCATAGTCAAAAACAGTAACACCCGAACCACTGCTCTCCAGTATATTTTCATAGGTATAGTCGCCAAAATTGTACATGAAATCAATTCCGGCGTCGGAAGAAACCTCTGTAAAACGGGGTCTGTTCAGGTTACAGGAAAACAGGATGAAGAGACAAATAGAGCACAACAGGCAGAAGGCTGTTCCGTTTCTCACATTCATTTTCTTTAGTTTGCGCAAATATAATCAAATGATCCATTCCGGAATATAAGCTCCATTTTTGCTATATTAGCCCCGACCAATCTGAATAAACATGCCCGAAGAAGGAGCTGCCCGAAGAGTTGAGCTTCAGAGAAATGAAGTAGAAGATATGCTGGGAAGGGTCCCCGGATGGATCACCAAGAATGGTATGATCCTTTTTATTATTCTCTTTGCACTCTTGTTGTTTGGCAGCTGGGTATTCAGGTACCCCGATATAAAAAAGGCCAGGATTGTGGTCACTTCAATAAATCCACCTGCAGACCTGAAGGCAAGAACCAGTGGAAAAATTGTTCATCTGTTTGTGGTTAACAATGAACAGGTAAGCACGGGTGAGGTGCTGGCTATGATTGAGAACCCGGCAGCATATGACGATGTGGTTCACTTGAAAAACAGCCTGGTATTTCTCGATTCCATATCCATTGAGGAGATCACAGAGGATATGACAGAGATGAAAAATGTGAAGTTGGGAACCATTCAGTCACACTACTCCATCTTCCTGAAGGTGTACCGCGATTATATGGAGTTCAGGAGGATCGATTATCACCAGAGAAAGGTGGAGACGGCCCGTACCGAGCTTGAAAAGCAGCAGGAGTATACCAGGAGCCTGTTGGAAGGGACCTCCATTCAACAACAGGCCTATGACCTGGCGCTGCGCCAGTTTAACAGGGATGCTTCACTGTTTGAGGAGGGGGTGATCTCTGCATCTGACCTGGAGGAGTCACGTTCAGAGATGCTTGGAGAGCGAAATAAGCGACAGGAGATTATCAGCCTGATGGCAGAAAACAATATCAATATTGCCAGGACCGAGGACCAGATTGTGGACCTGGAACTGAGGCAGCAGGAGGAGCACTCGGGGATGATCAATGCCCTTGAGGAGTCCTATAACAACCTGAAAGCTTCCATTACCTCCTGGGAACAGAACTACCTGCTTGTGGCACCGGTCAATGGATCGGTGACCTTTACAAGGTTCTGGAGCGAAAACCAGAATGTAAAATTGGGTGAGAAAGTGCTGACCATTATACCTGCCGAATCAGGCTCCATGATCGGGAAGATCAGTCTGCCCCTGGAGGGAGCGGGAAAGGTGACTGTGGGTAACCAGGTCAATATTCAGTTCGATAACTTTCCGCACCTGGAATACGGTATGGTCAAAGGGTATGTGAGTAATATTTCCGAGGTTTCCGATGACGATTTCTATGCTGTTGAGGTAGAGCTGCCCAACGGACTTCGTTCCTATTACGATATTGAGATTCTCTTCAGTCAGAATATGCAGGGGGATGCAGAGATTCTGACCGATAAAAAACGGCTGCTCGAAAGGGTATTGAATCCCATCAGATCGGCCATTTCCAAACAGGTGGAGATGTGATCACACGAAACGGTTTGATCGGTATTATTGTGTTGCTGGCCGGTCTGACAACCGGCTATATTGTTTCCCATGGAGTTTCCCGATTCCATGACCGGGCACTTTTGGAATTTCCGGATTCTTT
>JAGLTY010000279.1 GCA_023135025.1 Bacteroidales bacterium
CGATACAATTTTTCACTCTCCCGAAGAGCTGCCTCAGTCATTCTTTCCGGGGTCTTGTCTTTTAGTATGGCTATCATCAGGTTTTCACCGGTCTTTGTAAAAGCATGTACCGAGATCTCCAACCATAGTAAATCATCTCCTATCTTAAGTTTCTGTTCAACCCGGCTAAATCCTTTTTCAAAAACATCCTTCATAAGAGCACCATCCTTGCCGATCAATTTATCATGCAGAATTTCATCGGGCAGAGGTTTCCCGAGAACCTCCGGGCCCATATTAAACAAATTCAAGGCCGCCTTATTGGCATCCAAAACGTTTCCAGCCTTTTCTTCAAGTAGTTCTATGACCACGATGGCTTCGTTTGTATTCCTGACAATGAACTCAAACTTCTCTTTCTCCTCCACCATGGAGAGAAGGCGTTTAAACTGACCGGAGATATCTATGGAAATACCACCAAGAACAATAGGTTTACCATTTTCATCATACTGAATTATTTTCCCCCGGTTATAATACCATTGCCACTCTCCCTGAGAATCCTTCACCCTGTACTCGATCTCATAAAGATCTATTTCGCCTTTAAACAAGCGCTTGACCCTCTCTATATTCTTCTTGGTATCAGCCGGGTGTACGTTCTTATAGAGTGATGTGAGTGAGTGATCAAACTCCTCAGGCTTGTGGCCCAGGACCTTCATCAAGCCCGGACTCAGGTTAATTTTACGCTCCCGGTGGTCCCAGAACCACCAGTATAGGTCAATACTCTCCGATGCGGAGAGTAACTCCTCCGAGGGGGAAGTCAGCTCCCTGGGTATGTATGATTTGTTCGATGTCATTGCCGAATTTGAAAGGCCGATGCAATTTAAAGATAATACAATCTGATGAAAAACCCATGTTGGAATATCCGGGTGCCATGAACTTTCTATACCCGGCTCTGTTCTAAATAAAACCTCATTATGGAATCGATCTTATCTTTCTTAAGAGATCTTGCACAAAACAACAACCGGGAGTGGTTCAACGAACACAAGAAGAACTACCAGGAATCTCTGGATTTGTTCAGGGAATTTGCCGCAGAGTTGTTAACCGGGATGGTGCAATTTGACCCCACCCTGGGAGACCTGGTCCCAAAAGAGACCATCTTCCGGATTTATAAGGATGTGCGGTTCTCCAAAGACAAATCCCCCTATAAGATACATTTTGGGTGTTGGATGACCAAGGGTGGGAGGAAGTCATCTGATGCCGGCTACTATTTTCATTTGGAGCCCGATAATTCATTTATGGCAGCCGGTGTTTATATGCCGCCTAAGGAGCAGTTGAAACTTATTCGGCAGGAGATTGTTTTTAATCCAGGAGCCTACCTGGAGGTCATCAATAACCGGGTCATCAGCAAAGGATATGAAAGAGGAGGGAAAGAGGATATACTGAAAAAAGGGCCGGCAGGATTTCCAAAAGATTTTGAACACCTGGAAGAGATCAAATACAAACATTTTATCTTTTCAAAGAATTATAGAGACTCCGAAACAGTCAAAAAAGGTTTTTCTCAGAAAGTGGTGGTAGATTTTCAGGGACTCCTCCCCCTGGTCGATTACCTCAATCACGCTATGTCCTTCACAGGGAACGAATAAATGTACCCCAAAAGGCTTGTGTGACTTAAGTTACAGTGGGAGTGTAAGATTCCGTCTACTTTTGCGACAGAAACAAACAAAAAGAGATAAGAAAATGAAACTGGAACATTTAACAAACGAGACTTTTAAAGAGAAAATTTTCAACTACGAAGCCAGCAAAGATTGGAAATTCGAAGGAAAAATCCCTGCCATTATCGATTTCTATGCCGATTGGTGCGGACCATGTAAGGTGGTTGCTCCCATTCTTGAGGAGTTGAAAGATGAGTATGGTGACAAACTCGATATTTTTAAAGTAAACACCGAGGAGCAACGCGAACTCGCTTCAGTATTTGGAGTTCAAAGTATTCCCTCCCTGCTTTTCATACCCAAAGAGGGTCAGCCACAAATGGCCATGGGAGCCCTGCCAAAAGAGACATTCAAGCAGGCCATCTCTGAGGTATTAAGTGTATCCGAATAGTGCTAAACGTGGTCAAGTGACCGGTAAACAACATATAATTATGAGAAAGATAGTATTAAGCATTGTAGCAGTAGCACTCCTGACACTCTCCTGCACCAATGGTTCGGCCAGTTCGCTGGAGGGTCCTGATCAGGGATCACCTGCAGTGGCAACGGCGGTTGCTGACAAGAGGGGTGACGATCAATCAAAGGGATCCGGGAAACCGGTATACCTGACCAAGCAGGATTTCCTTATAAAGGTGATGAATTACGAGAAGAACCAGACCGAATGGGTGTATGAAGGGGACATTCCTGCCCTGATCGATTTTTATGCAGACTGGTGCGGTCCCTGTCGCCAGGCGGCCCCGATTCTGGAGGAGCTTGCAAAAGAGTATGAAGGGAAAATACATATCTATAAAGTAGATACCCAGAAAGAACAGGAACTGGCAGCAGTTTTTGGAATTCAGAGCATACCTGCATTCCTTTTTGTTCCGCAGAGTGGTAAACCCACCATGAACAATGGCATTGCACAAACTCCAGAGGAGACAAAAGCCATGTTCAAGCAGATGATTGATGAAATTCTTCTTGGGAAAGATAGTTAGTTAGGTAGATAGTTTTGCACTATGCAGCAAGCACAATGCACAACTATTTTACCATGCAACACCCACTCCAACGCTCATATAGGAGAGGTCAGGTGCTTCGGAGGTTTTAAAAGCCTGAACATACCGCACCTTTGCAGTAAGGTATGATTGTCCCACTGGAAAGATCATCCCCACTTCCGGTACCAGAGCAAATTGCCAGTAGTTGCCCACAAAGGCGAAAGTTCCAATCTCTCTGCGGGTCTCCTGCCAGGCTGTACCCACACCGATGGATCCGAAAAGCTCCATCATATCAATGGGCTGGTACCAGGAGATCCTGGCTGTCAGCGGAATGTTATTGATATACCTGACCTGGGTACCATGCAGCAGAATATTTTCCCGCTGGTAATCACTGTCGGACTCCTTCTCCACAAAGGTGCTCCAGGAGAAGCCCATCCCCACCGCCAGATTATCACCCACAAAACGGTCAAAATAAAGCGATAACCCTCTCCAGCTCACCTGGTTGGTGAACTCCTTGGTAGAGGAGAATGGAATTCCCACATCGTAGGTCATTTTCCAGATCACCTCCTGTGCATTGATGGTCAATGCCAGGAACAAAACTGAGAGCGCTATGATATATTTTTTCATGAGATTCCTGTTTTATTGTTGTAAATAAGGTGATTGTTCAAAGACCTGGTTGATCTGCTTTTCAAGACGCGATTTTGCCGAACTGGTATTATTCGTTAGCAATCCATCCACAAGTCCCATCCAAACTATTCCGGGACGCTCATCCTCAAAATCAACCACCTCTGTATCCAGCATCTCAATCATCAGTGTGCCTGTGCTGTATGAATTATAATACCCACCCCCAGGATACCAGGGATAGCCCGGGTACCAGGGATACCCAGGGTACCACCAGTCCCAGCCGGGGTACCAGTAC
>JAGLTY010000028.1 GCA_023135025.1 Bacteroidales bacterium
CTATGAGCTGGTGATCAAGGCGGGTGTACACCGGGCCAGCTCCATCAAGGTAGCCGAAGCTGCTAAAATCATCGAAAATACACAACGCGATATCAATATCGCCTTTATGAATGAACTCTCCATGATCTTCAACAAGATGGGTGTCAATACCTATGAAGTACTGGAGGCCGCGGGTACCAAGTGGAATTTTCTGAATTTCTTTCCCGGACTGGTGGGGGGGCACTGTATCGGAGTAGATCCCTATTACCTCACCTATAAGGCAGCCAGGTTCGGGCATCATGCACAGATCATCAATGCCGGCCGGGGTATTAACGACGGGATGGCTGCCTATGTGGCACGCCAGGTAACCCTGAAACTCTCCTCCATTTTCCCCAACCTGAAAGATTGCCGGGTACTGATCATGGGTGCCACCTTCAAAGAGAATGTCAGCGATATCAGGAACTCCAAGGTGGCCGATGTCATTTCAGAGTTGAAAGAGTTTGGAGTCCAGGTGGATGTGATTGATCCCTATGCATCACCCGAAGAGATCAGGCAGGAATACGATTTTGAGCTTTCGCCCTCCATCGAAGGACCTTACCACGGTATTGTGGTGGCAGTCAATCACAGGGAGTATGTGGAGCTGGATGAGGCCTATTTCCGCTCCATTACCCATGAAGGAGCTATCTTTGCTGATCTGAAAGGTATATTCCGGGAGAAAATAAACAGTCTCAACTACTGGAGCTTATAACCCTATATCGTCATGGCTAAAATTCTTGTTACCGGGGGAACGGGTTACATCGGTTCCCATACTGTGGTAGAGCTGCTGGAGGATGGGATGGAGGTGGTGATTGTTGATAACCTCTCCAACTCTGAGCGGGAAGTAGTGAACGGCATCACATCTATCACCGGAAAAGAGCCTCATTTTGAAGAGGTGGATTTAAGAGAACGGAACGCCACTTACGGAGTGTTTGAAAAACATCCCGATATAAGTGCCATCATCCATTTCGCAGCTTTTAAAGCGGTAGGTGAAAGCGTGGAGAAACCACTGGAGTATTATGAAAACAACCTGCTTTCGCTGATTCACCTGCTGGAAGCCATGAAAAAATTCTCGGTCAACCATCTGGTTTTCTCCTCCTCATGTACCGTTTATGGTGAGCCCGATGAACTACCGGTAACCGAAAAAGCACCCATTAAAAATGCTGGTTCTCCCTATGGAAACACCAAGCAGATCTGCGAGGATATCCTTCAGGATACCATGCGGTCCATAAAGGGGAAAGGGGTGATCTCGCTCCGCTATTTCAACCCCATCGGAGCACATCCATCGGCCAAAATCGGTGAATTGCCCCTCGGGGTGCCTAATAACCTGGTGCCTTTT
Organism: Bacteroidales bacterium; assembly: GCA_023135025.1. GTDB lineage: Bacteria > Bacteroidota > Bacteroidia > Bacteroidales. Next base: position 1,355 of record JAGLTY010000028.1, read on the forward strand.
ATCACGCAGACAGCTGCAGGGATCAGGGAGTGTCTGAGTGTATTCGGAGATGACTACAACACCCCCGATGGATCGGCCATCCGTGATTATATCAATGTGGTGGATCTTGCAAAAGCACATGTGACAGCCATCAGACGATTGCTCAATCAGAAACAGAAATCTAATTTCGAAGTGTTTAACCTGGGAACCGGTCGTGGACTCTCAGTGCTTGAGATCATTCATGCCTTTGAAAAGTCCACAGGTCAGAAGCTCAATTACAAAGTGGTGGAACGCAGAGAAGGAGATATTGAAAAAGTGTATGCCGACACCGCTTATGCCAATAGTGAGCTGGGCTGGAGGGCTGAAAAGGGGATTGAAGAGACCCTGCAATCGGCATGGAAATGGGAGATGAATATCAGATCCAAAAACAACAGAACATGAAAACCATACTGATTACCGGCGGTGCCGGCTTTATTGGATCACATGTGATCAGGCGGATGATCACAAATAGTCCCGATACAAGGATACTGAACCTGGACCAGCTCACCTATGCAGGGAACCTGGAAAACCTGAAGGACATTGAGGCCTCTCCCAATTACCACTTTATACGTGAAAACATTCTAAATGCCGCTTTTCTTGAAAAGCTCTTTAACGATTATGAGATCGATGGGGTGATTCACCTGGCAGCTGAATCGCATGTGGACCGCTCCATTGCCGATCCCATGGCTTTTATCAATACCAATATCGTTGGAACAGTGAACCTGCTAAATACCTGCCGGGGCGCCTGGAAGGATAAGAACGATAAACTTTTCTATCATATCTCCACCGATGAGGTGTACGGGAGCCTGGGAAGCGAAGGGCTGTTTACCGAGGAGACTGCCTATGATCCACGCAGCCCCTATTCTGCCTCCAAGGCCAGTTCGGACCACCTGGTCAGGGCCTATCACCACACCTACGGACTGCCCGTGGTGCTCTCCAACTGCTCCAACAATTATGGGCCCAACCAGTTTCCCGAAAAACTGATTCCCCTTGCTATCAACAATATCATCCATATGAAACCCATACCCGTTTACGGGAAGGGGGATAACATAAGAGACTGGCTATATGTGGAGGATCATGCTGCGGCCATTGAACTTATCTTCCGGGAAGGGGCCGAAGGACGTACCTATAATATCGGGGGACTGAACGAATGGAAGAACATTGATCTGATCAGGCTGCTCTGCCGGATCATGGACGAGAAGCTGGAAAGGGTACCCGGCACCTCGGAAAAGCTCATTACATTTGTAAAGGACAGGGCAGGACACGATCTCAGGTATGCCATCGACAGTACCAGGATCGAAGCAGAACTAAACTGGAAGCCCTCTGTTACTTTTGAGCAGGGACTGGCCCACACAGTGGAATGGTACCTTCATAACAGGGAGTGGATGGAACATGTCACTTCCGGGGCCTACCAATCTTACTACACCACCCAGTACGGGGAGAGGTAAACAATAGAACCCTTTAAATCACTATTCCACGGTGACCGATTTGGCCAGGTTCCTGGGCTGGTCCACATCACATCCCCGCATCAGGGCAATGTGGTAAGCAATCAACTGTAGCGGAACAACAGCTGTGAGGGATACCAGTGACTCATCCGATTCCGGAATCTCAATCACATGATCGGCCATCTCCCTGATAATGGTGTCTCCTTCGGTCACAATGGCAATCACCATTCCGTTCCTGGCCTTTACCTCCTGGATATTGCTTACGATCTTTTCATAAGAACCATCCCTGGTGGCGATAAAGACCACTGGCATCTTCTCATCAATCAGGGCAATGGGACCATGCTTCATCTCTGCGGCCGGGTACCCTTCGGCATGGATATAGGAGATCTCCTTTAGTTTGAGTGCACCCTCCAGTGCCACTGGAAATGAGACCCCACGACCCAGGTAGAGGGCATTCGTAGCATCCTTGCATATTTCCGCAATGCGCTTGAACTCCTCATTCTGTTCCAGGATCTTCTCTATCTTACCCGGGACATCATTGAGTTCTTTAATCAGCTGACTGAACCGCTGGTCCGAAAGCAACCCCTTCTCCTTCCCAATCATAATGGCCATCATGGTCAGCACGGTCAACTGTGTAGTAAACGCTTTTGTTGAAGCAACCCCTATCTCAATGCCCGCATGGGTATATACCCCGGCATGGGTTTCACGCGAAATACTTGAACCGACCACATTACAGATCCCGAGCACCAGCGCCCCTGCATCTCTGGCCAGTTGGATAGCTGCCAGGGTATCGGCTGTCTCCCCGCTCTGACTGATGGCCAGAACCACATCGTCGGGCCCGATCAGGGGATTGCGGTACCTGAACTCAGAGGCGTACTCCACCTCCACCGGAATCCTGGCCAGATCCTCGATCAGGTACTCCCCAACCAGCCCTGCATGCCAGGAGGTACCACAGGCAATCACCACAATTCGTTTGGCATTTACCAGCTGATCCTTCACATCAAGCAATCCACCGAGCCTGATCTCATTGGTTTCGGTCTGGATCCTTCCCCTGAAAGTATCCATAATGGAGCGGGGCTGTTCGAAAATCTCTTTCAGCATAAAGTGTTCATACCCCTGCTTCTCTATTTCAAAAATTCCCCTCTCCAGGGTCTTGATATTCACCTTGGTAGCATCGCTGACCAGGTTCTTAAGCACCAGCTCGTCCCTTCTGATCAGGGCTATATCATCATTGTTCAGGTAGATCACCCGATCGGTATATTCTGCAATGGGAGTGGCATCGGAGGCGATAAAATACTCATTGTTGCCCAGACCGATCACGAGAGGACTGCTGCGTCGGGCAGCGATCATCAGGTTGGGATCTTCACTGGAGATAACCAACAGTCCGTATGCACCAACCACCTTCTGCAATGCCAGGCTTACAGCCACTTCCACGCTCACATCCTCCGATGTATATATATATTCGATCAGATTGGCAAGCACCTCGGTATCTGTCTCACTGTAGAACTTCATTCCCTGGTCCATCAGGGTCTTTTTCAGTACCGTATAGTTTTCGATAATCCCGTTATGTATAATGGTGAACAGCCCCTTCTCGGAATGGTGCGGATGTGCGTTCAGGTCGCTGGGTTCGCCATGGGTGGCCCACCTGGTATGGCCAATCCCAATGGTGCTTTTTGTCTCCTTTCCCCTCACATGATCTTCAAGGTCGGAAACCTTCCCCTTTTTTTTATATATGGCAATATCGCCATTGAGCAGTGCTACTCCTGCGGAATCATATCCGCGATATTCAAGCCTCTTAAGACCCTTGACAAGTATCGGGTAAGCATCCCTGGTTCCGATATAACCAACAATTCCACACATAAGTAAGACGAATTAAGACAATAATTACCTGAACTTAAGCAAGCTAAAGCTTAAGGTACACAATTTCTAACCTTATACGTCTTTCGTTGGCAGGAAGGTTACTCCAAAGCCTGGAAAATTTTGGGTTGATCAGACCATCATCCAGCTGAAGAATAAAATCATTGTCAGTTTTTGTCCCATCCACCATGGATTGAAAGTGAAGACCCATATTGAAACGGTAGGTATAGGTGGTGTCGCTGAACATGCCTAGTGATTCGGCTTTTTTATACCCTCCAAACCTGCTGGCTTGCTGGTTGGGGTCATTAGCCAACAACACATAATAGTCGTAAATAGGTTCATATGAGTCATCTTCCAGGATGGTCCCGATCATCAGCCTGCCCGGCAGATCATCATAGAGAATTCCGCTCTCCTCCTCCGGAACCACATCAAATACCAGGGTGGCACTGTTGATAATCAACGGAGTCTGATCCATCCACTCCTGCAGGCTGGCAAATGAAAAACGGGTATTTACTCCAGACAAACCCTGTACATAACTGTATGGCGTGGCTGCATGCTCATCATCGATAATCTCCGCAAGCCGGGTTCCGGTATAATCATGTTCAAACAGATTAATTTTTTGTGAGGAGTACTGATCGATGGTAAAATGAGCATAGGCAAAATCGCGCTCGGCTGTGGAGTCCACATCGGTGGAATCATTGGCATACTTCATGGTCAGCCTCGTCAACGAACTGGCAAGCTGAATTCTGGACATTGTCCCTTCGGATGATACGGGTTCCGCAGTGATATAAAACCCGTTAAAATAGTCCTTAAAGATGGAGTCGTTGTAGAAATAGTTCGTATCTGACTCAATGGCCAGAAATTTATCAATGAAATCCTGGTCCTCTATAAGCAGTTCATACGTGTGGTCATCTTCAGGAGTTACTGTCTGTTGCACCAGGGGGACCGGATCATATTTTCCCTCTATATCAAAATCGGAGTAGTAACTAGAGTCCATAAAAATTCTTTCGGTAAACTCATGAACAGTCAGGGTGATCTCCTGGTCCATATCTCCTAAAAAATCATATACATAGATGGCCAGGAACAGGGAATCAATTTCTAAATTAGAAGCCACCCGATAGGTAGCTGTGGTGTTAAACTGAGTAATAACACCGGCGTCCGTTTTTCCAAAGATACTATCTTCCAGTGAACCCAGAAGCATCAGCCTGGTGGCAGAATAGGTTAATTCAGAAGTTGCTATTGGCTTCCCTCTCATCGTATAGGCATCAATCTCGAAGATGGTATCGAGATATACAATCACATTGTCACCGGGGGGCAGAATATCTGCACCCAGTCCTTTATCACCGATATCGCATGACGCAAGCGCCCCAATCAATCCAAAAATGATTGCCAAAAACCGCAAATCCTTCTTCTTCATCTAAAAAATAGTCTTAAACGTTGATGATACTGTCATAGAAAACGGAAAACTCCTCCACATATTTCTCTTCACTCGCATGATTCAAATAGGGTTTCCCTGATTTTTTCAATATGTCTTCAACTTTAGCAGGCAGGCTTTCACTCCCCTGGATCAGACCATCTGAATAGGTGGCTGCCAGGCGGGTCAGGTTTTCATACCCTGGATCTTTTACCATGGAGAGATGCTCATCAGAAACACCATCCACAAGGATTTTCTTTGAAAAAGAGGCATCCAGAGGTTTATCAAAACCATTATCATAAAAAGAGAAGACCACTTTTGAATCGGCAAACAGCGGGTCTTCACGGTAAGCTTTTTTAATATAGAGAGGCACCAGGGAGGTAAACCATCCGTGGCAGTGCACCAGGTCGGGCGACCAGCGCAGTTTCCGAACAGTCTCAAGTACCCCGCGTGCGAAAAAAATCATGCGTTCATCATTGTCCTCAAAGTACACTTCATTTGAATCAACTACAGTCTGCTTCCTCTGGAAATACTCCTCATTATCAATGAAATATACCTGCATCCTGGCGGCCTGGATGGAGGCAACTTTTATGATCAAAGGGTGGTCCGTGTCATCAATAATCAGGTTCATCCCCGACAGCCTGATGACTTCATGCAACTGGTTCCTTCTTTCATTGATATTCCCGTATTTTGGCATAAAGGTTCGGATCTCTTTACCGGTTTCCTGTATGGCCTGGGGAAGTTTTCTGCTGATTAAGGAAAGTTCAGTCTCGGGCAAATAGGGTGTAATCTCCTGAGAAACAAATAATACCTTTTTACTCTCCATTATGCAAGCCTCTGTTAGAAATCATGCAAATTTACTAAAAATAATTGATACCTTTTTATCTATCTTTGTACACTCACCTGTTGTATGATAGTATACAGAACCAAAAACGATCTTACCAGGCACCTTCTCTCATGGCAAAATGAGGAGAAGACCATCGGCCTGGTTCCTACCATGGGAGCACTTCACCAGGGACATGTCTCCCTGGTTGAGAAAGCTAACGGTGAAAATGATATTGTGGTGGTAACCATTTTTGTGAATCCTACCCAGTTCAATGACCCGTCGGATCTCGATCACTATCCCAGAACGCTTGACCGGGATCTGGAGCTGCTTCGCAACCTGGAAGCTGACCTGGTATTTGTTCCTTCAGTAAAAGAGATGTATCCGGAGGAAGATTCTCAAATTTATGATCTGGGAACACTTGATGAGGTGATGGAGGGCAAACATCGGGAAGGTCATTTCAATGGTGTTGCGCAGATAGTTAGCAAGCTTTTTCTACTGATTCGTCCCCGCCGGGCCTATTTCGGACAGAAAGATTTTCAACAACTGGTGATTATCCGCAGGCTGGTGGAGATCATGGAGATGGATCTTACCATCGTTCAATGCCCAATTATCAGAGAGAAAGATGGCCTGGCAATGAGCTCCAGAAATACAAGACTCAGCAAAGAGGAGCGGAAACTGGCACCTTTTATATATGAAACCCTGAACCATGCCAGGGAGAAAATGGACACCCTCACTCCCACACAATTGAAAGATTGGGTCACCCTCCAGTTTAAAAAGCAACCCGAAATGGAGTTGGAATATTTTGAAATTGTTGAAGATAAATCGCTTACACCGGTTAATGAGTGGGATGAAACGGTGAACAAAGTGGGCTGTATAGCCGTTCAATTAAATGGCGTAAGGCTTATAGATAATCTGAATTTTGATTAAATTTGTGAAGTAATTCGGCGACCATGCATATTGATGTTGTTAAATCGAAAATACACAGGGTTACAGTCACAGAGGCTGATCTGAACTATGTGGGTAGCATCACCATTGATGAGGATCTCATGGATGCTGCCAACCTGATTGAAAATGAGAAAGTTCAGATTGTCAATATCAACAATGGAGAGCGTCTGGAAACATATGTCATTACCGGCCAGCGGGGATCCGGGCAAATCTGTCTGAATGGCCCTGCTGCCAGGAGGGTTGCTGTTGGAGACATCATTATTATTATCGCGTATGCTTCCATGGATTTCGAAGAGGCAAAATCATTTAAACCGGTATTGATTTTCCCCGATACCGACTCCAACAAGATAAATTGACCCCTCTTTTGAAAAAAACCATCAGTCAATTTCTAAAAATTGCCGGGTTCCTGGCATTTGGAATTCTTCTGCTCTATTTTGCCTTCAGGGGGGTGGCATTTGATGAACTGGCCAGCACGCTTCAAAAAGTCAATTTCTGGTGGATCGGGCTCTCTCTCTTTTTTGCCGTCATCTCATTTTTCAGCAGGGCACGAAGGTGGATGCTCCTTATTGAACCTCTTGGTTATAAACCCTCTTTCAGCAATACATACCACTCCCTGATGGTTGGATACCTCTCCAATTATGTACTGCCCCGGCTGGGTGAGGTTACCAGGTGCGTCACACTGGGAAAGAGAGAGAAGATCCCTGTTGATTCGCTCATTGGGACCGTAATTATAGAGCGGGTTATCGACCTTATGATGCTGATGCTGATCCTGCTGATTCTGTTGATCAGCTGGAAGGATAAGTTTGGTGCCTTTTTTAGTGAACAGGTATATCAACCTCTGCAACAGAAATTTATAGAACTCTTCGGGGGCACCTGGGTCTTCTGGCTTGCAATAGTTTCAACGATCCTGGTTATTTTCCTGCTTATCTTCCTCTTTAGAAAAAAACTGGCCCGAATTACCCTGGTTCGTAAAGTCAAAGATATTCTCATTGGAATTCTGGACGGACTGAAGACCATCTATCGAATGGAGAGAAAATGGGAGTTTGTACTTCACTCTGTACTGATCTGGTTCCTCTATATCCTGATGACCTGGGTAGTGGTCTTCGCGCTTGAAGAGCTCTCCGGCCTTACCTTTATCGATGGTATGTTTTTGCTGGTGATCGGGGGACTGGGTATGTCGATGCCTGTGACTGCCGGGTTTGGAGCCTACCACTGGATTACTTCAAGGGGATTGATGGTCGTTTACGGATTCTCCCTGGAGACCGGAACTGCCTATGCCATACTGGCCCATGAATCAAATTCCCTTCTTACCATAGTGTTGGGGATCATATCTTATACGGTCCTGATGCTCTCCCGAAAAAGAAACACCAACGGTAAAACCGAATCCTGAGATGCTTACCTACGAACAGATCATTCAAAAAACCATCACCCTTGATGCAGCTGTGAAACTGTTTAACCCCATATTCAGAAGAGAGAACAAAATGGTATTCACCAATGGTTGTTTCGACGTTCTTCACAGGGGCCATATATATTTACTCTCCAGGGCAAGGGAGCTGGGCGACCTGTTGATTGTAGGGCTGAACAGTGATTCTTCTGTTTCAAAACTCAAGGGCCCCGGCAGGCCGGTCAACAACCAGGAGTCCAGGGCCGAGGTGCTGGGAGCGCTGGCTTTTGTGGATTACATCATTGTATTTGAGGAAGATACACCCATGGATCTGATTACCACACTTGAGCCAGATATCCTGATCAAAGGCGGCGACTACAAATTGGAGGAAATTGTGGGATACCGGGAGGTCATTTCCCGGGGTGGCAGGGTGGAAACCATTCCTCTGCTGGAGGGATACTCAAGCAGTTCGATTATTGACAGAAACAGCAATAAATGGCGAAAATAAAATCGGTATATGTGTGCCAGAATTGCGGCGTTGAATCGGCCAAATGGATCGGCCGGTGCAATGCATGCGGAGAGTGGAACACCTATGTGGAACAGAAGATTCACAAAGGTCCGGTCCGGTCGGGCATATCAGAGAGGCGCGATCAGGCAGCGCCTCAAAAACTGGATGAGGTGGCCTCTGCACCTCTCTCCCGGATCGACCTGAAAAACGGGGAATTTAACCGGGTCCTGGGGGGAGGAATTGTTCCCGGATCCGTGGTTCTGATCGGTGGTGAACCGGGAATCGGAAAATCGACCCTTGCACTGCAGGTGGCCCTGCAGATCGATAAACAGACTCTTTACGTCTCAGGTGAGGAGAGTCCACAACAGATCAAATTAAGGGCCGACCGGCTCGGGGGTGGGAACGGGAATTGCCAGGTACTTGCTGAAACAAGTCTCCAGGCCATCATGACTCAGGTTGAACAGATCAATCCGGAACTGCTAATCATAGACTCCATTCAAACCCTCTATTCCGAAGCCATTGAATCGGCCCCCGGAACCATTTCACAGGTTAGAGAATGTGCCGCACAGCTGCTGCGACTCTCCAAAGAGAGCCATATGCCCGTTGTGTTGATCGGCCATATTACAAAGGATGGCAGTATCGCAGGGCCCAAAGTGCTGGAGCATATCGTTGATACCGTACTCCAGTTTGAAGGCGACACACACCATCTATACAGGATTCTGCGCTCCATTAAGAACCGTTTTGGCTCCACCTCGGAGATCGGGGTGTTCGAAATGACGGGAGAGGGACTTCGCGAGATCCTGAACCCATCCGAACTGCTGATCAACCAGCAGCCTCCCGATCTGAGCGGATCGGCCATAGCTGCCAATGTGGAGGGCATCCGCCCCATACTGATCGAGGTCCAGGCCCTTGTAAGCTCAGCAGTTTACGGAACACCTCAGCGCACCTCCACAGGATTTGATACCCGCCGTCTGAGCATGTTGCTGGCAGTACTGGAAAAACGGGCCAGTTTTAAGCTGGCCAGTAAAGATGTATACATCAATATTGCCGGCGGGCTACGGGTGGATGACCCTGCCATTGACCTGGCTGTAGTGGCGTCCATTCTCTCCTCTACTGTCGATATTCCGATTGATCCGAACAGCTGCTTTGCAGGGGAGGTGGGACTATCGGGCGAGATTCGCCCGGTAAACCGGATTGAACAGCGTCTGGGCGAAGCAGATAAACTGGGCATGAAAAGAATCCTGATGCCCGCTTTCAACCGGAAACGGATCGATCCGGCAAGATTTGGCCTTGATATCATCGAACTGAACAGGGTTCAGGATCTGCCCAAACACCTTTTTGGCTAAGGTCGCCTAGAAGTCGTCATTCTCAATGCTGCCTGTGGTCTCCATAATATTGGGACAATCCATATCCACATAGAAATCCAGCGGTCTCTCAAATTCATCCTCCATGGTAATACCCAGGGTGGTGTCGGCATAAACCCGCTTCAGAAATTCAGCATATATGGGAAGTGCCATATTGGTTCCAGAGCCCATCCCCAGTTCATCAAAATGAATAGCCCGGTTCTCTCCTCCTACCCAGGCCGCAGCGGTAAGCTTCGGAGCAAGTCCAATAAACCAGCCATCACTCTGGTTCTGGGTGGTACCCGTTTTCCCGGCCAGTTCACCTTTAAATTTATATTTCCAGCGAAGCCTGTTGGAGGTCCCGGAATAGAACTCCCCCCGGTACCTGCCGGTCATATCGACCACATTCTTCAGTAGCGAAAGCATTAAATAAGCGGTCTCCTGACTGATCGCCTCCGACTCGACAGGGTGAAAAGAGGCGATCACATTACCATACCGGTCCTCTATGCGGGTGACATAGACCGGGCTCACATAGATGCCCCGGTTGGAGAAGGTGTTAAATGCTCCCACCATCTCCTCCAGAGAGATATCAGAAGGGCCATAGATCATGCTGGGCACCGGGGCTATGTAAGAGGTCACTCCCATTTTGCGCATAAGGTTGATGACATTTTCAGGATTGAAATTTTTAAACAGCCAGGCAGAAACCCAATTATGGGAGGTGGCCAGCCCCCATTTCAGGGAGACCATCTTT
>JAGLTY010000280.1 GCA_023135025.1 Bacteroidales bacterium
ATTGGAGGTAGGATCATCCTCCCTTCTGACCGCATAGTAGCCTTCCAGTTCATCCCAGCCCGGATTAAAGAACAGATCATCGCCTGTGGTATTCACAGGGTAACCAAGGTTTTCCGGCTCACTCCAGCTTCCATCACTCTGAAGGCTGGAATGAAAAACATCAATGCCGCCAATGGTGGCGTGTCCCTGTGAACTGAAAAAGAGTATGGAATCGTTGTTGGAGATAAAAGGGGTATGCTCTTCATACGGCGTATTGATCGTTGAGCCCAGGTTGACAGGCTCTCCCCACTCACCTTTTTTCCCGAGACGTGACACATAGATATCGAAACTACCATAGCCACCCCTGACATCGCTGGTGAAATAGAGCGACTGCCCATCCCTGGAGATGCTGGCATGGTTCTCCGAAGTTCTTCCATTTATCTGGTATCCCAGGGCTTCTGCTTCCGACCAGCGATTACCTTCCAGATGTGAAACAAAAATATCCGAATGGGAATAAAACCGGTGCATCAGGTAGAGGTCCTTTCCATCATAAGAGAGGGAGACAGGATAGGTCTCTCCCACCATCCCTAATTCGCTATTGATAACCCTGGGTCTGATCCAGAGACTGTCGGTGCGGGTGGTCATCATGATTTTTTTATCCGAAGGGTAGTCCACCAGGAATATAAGGATATTCCCGTCGCCCGAAATCACCGGGTTGCTGCAGGAGGGCAAATCATTGTCAAAATGTTCCAGGACACTCTGGAATTCAAAAGTAGGACGTGTCCGTTCAATAGTTTCAGCTCTTTTACACGCCTCAATCTGCATCCTGGCATACTCGAGTTGAAGCTGATCCTGGTTGGTTCCGATCTCCAGGTACTTTGAATAGTGCGCTAATGCCTCGGTGAACTGGTATTTAAGGTGGTAAGCCTGTCCCAGCATAAAATAGGTCACCACCGGTGCTCCCGGCTCTTTATGGGATTTATCTTTAAAGGACATGGAGACCCCATCTGCTGCCTCCTTCAGGTAAGTGATGGCCAGCTCCTCGCTTCCAGGTATATTCAGGCAGCATGCTCCGCAATGAAACAGAATGTTGCAGTTTCCAGGATCAAGAGTCAATAAGTTTTTATAGCGGTTAAAGGCCTCTTCATAAAAGCCGGTTTCCATCAGATAATCTGCATCGAAAAAAATCCTTTTATACTCTTTGGTGTACTGTCCATTCAGCACCATTCCGGCTGCCAGGAACAGAAACAGCAATATACTCCTGCCTTTCATTATAATATAAATATATATCATATGAATAAAATTCAACAAAGTATTTATCCACAGTCCATTCGAAAGAAAACAGTTCTGCATACCGCCCAAAACTGTGAGGGAGCCGGATGTGACAGGTAGATTACTTCAGATCGCGAATTCTTACCTCGATACCCTTTTCATCTTTTAAAAGCTCCACAAGCTCCTGAGGATCGGTCTCTCCGTAGTGGTATGGATAGAGAATCTTAGGCTGAAACGCTATTGCAGCATCTGCCACCATCTCCGGGGTCATGGTATAGGGTAAATTCATGGGGAGAAAAGCGACTCCAATATCAACCTTCAGGTTCTTGATTTCCGGGATATTCTCTGTATCACCACCAATCAATACATTGGTAAGGCCAAAATTCAGGATATACCCGTTCCCCTCCCCTTTGGGATGGTACGGGTTGCCATTGCCCCTCATATGCACCATATTATAGGCAGGTATGGCATTGATCCGGATCCCATGAAGAGTTTCCACATCACCATTATTCATCACAATGGCGCTGAAATCCTCCAGTTGTTCCATACATTTCTCTGTCATCACCACCTTGGTATTCTCTTTCAGAATATGGTTGATGGCGGTCATATCGAGGTGATCGCCATGCTCATGGGTCACCAGGATCAGGTCGGCATCCGGCAAGGTGGCGTAATCTGCCTCCCTCATAACGGGATCAATATGGATCACCAGGTTGTTGAACTTAAACATCAGGGTACCGTGGCCAATAAAGAACATCTCCAGCTCTCCATCGGTCGTTTTGATCAGATCGCTTTCATACTGTCCACTTAGAGGAGCTGCTAAAATGGCTCCCGCTACTAGAAACATTAGCATTGATTTCATAGCATGCAAGTTAGGTTCAACGGCAAGTTATAACGAAGTTCACAAACAATCAAACAGAAACTCAGGCCAATCTCTTCCTCTCCAGTAATTTATAGATCACCGGAACAACCACAATGGGGACCTTTTCTCGGTGGTCCGAAAACTATATACCGTAGCTGACAATCTCTGACAGGGGCTTCCGCTTTTCATTGTGCCTCTCCGAATCGGTTTCATCCAGCGGGTATCCCAGGGGTAAAATCACCACCGGTTCCAGGTACTCCGGAAGCTTCAACAGCTCTCTGGTCCTCTCCACATCGAAGTTGCAGATCCAGCAGGTGGCCAGTCCAAGCTCGGTGGCCTGCAGGGTCATGTGATCAGTGGTAATGGCGGCATCTACATCCCCGTGGTCCTTCCCATCTGCCTTTCGTTTCCAGGAGTGGCGGTGATCGGCACATATCACAATGACACAGGGGGCAGTCCTGAACCACTCCCGGTGATAGGTACCATAAAACCGCTCCAGGTCGTCCGTCTCCTGGATTACATAGAAGTGCCAGGGCTGGAAATTCGCTGCCGAAGGTGCCACCCTTCCCGCCTCCAGTACCAGTATCAATTTCTCCTCCTCCACCCGGCGGGTATCATATTTCCGGCAGGAGTACCTGTTTTTTGCAATATCAAGAAAACGTGTCATCTGTTGCGGGTTTTAATGTTTTAAATTCAGAGGCGTTAAGGGTGTTTAATGAAGGTGCCTATAATTCGTCCCAAAAGACGAATTTCAGCACCGAGTTAAATATCCTTGCGCCCATTTAAAGATAAAAAAACCCGGCACTGTGACCGGGTTTTCTTTGAGTTTTTATTTTCCTAGTTTCCTGGGTTTACCACCCTTCCTCCAGTGCTCTTCGATCTTCTCAAGTGAGATACCCTTGGTTTCAGGCATATAGAAATAACCCCAGACCAGTCCGATCAATGCAACAGCTGCAAAGACCCAGAAGACACTACCAATACAGTCGGGACAAACTTCTGACAGATCCTGTCCTTCAGGGATCACAACCTCTTTGGCATTGCCAATGGCATTGGCCATTTTAAAGAATGTCCATACAACAAGAGTGTTAAAGCCCCAGTTGGATAAAGAACCGATGGAAGCACCCAGGCCACGAACCCTGGTAGGGAATACTTCAGTTACCATTAACCAGCCTAATGGGCCAAGACTGATGGCAAAAAAAGCGATATAGACAAGCATGGAGATCACCAGGAACCATTTGCCTGCACCCGGAAGCATGAAACCAAGTCCCATAGATATCAGCGCAAAAAAGATGCCGGTTAGCCCAATGAAATAGAGCTTCCTTCGACCAAGGCGATCAATGATAAACAAGGATACAATGGTAAAGAGAACATTGACCACACCTACTATCACTAATGCCTGAATAGCTTTTTCAGGGCCATCAAATCCTGCTGCCAGGAAAATCTTCGGA
>JAGLTY010000281.1 GCA_023135025.1 Bacteroidales bacterium
TAGTATAAAAATTATTCCAGCGTGGAAGTTTATGGTGTGATATCTTTAATTTTTACATAACTGTTGTATTTACTCATTATATTTTGTATTCGTTATTCCCTCAAACATTTAAAACAGGATGAAGGCCTGCTTAATATCCCTCTTTTTATGGCCGATTATACCCACAAGATAATGGACATGGCTCTCCCTGATATGCATTAACTGGTGGAGTAAAAACAAATTCTTAAATTGAGATATGAAAAAAGCAGGAATGATTTCAGCACTGACCCTGGTGCTCGGTATGACCACTATGATCCTCACAGGGATCGACCCCAACGATACCAGGTTGATGGAGCAACCGGCCATCAGCCAGGATCACATCGCCTTTATCTATGCCAACGACCTCTGGGTGGCGCAGCTGGACGGGTCGCAGCCCAGGCGGCTCACGGTGGATGAAGGGGTTGAATCGAGGCCACATTTTTCGCCCGATGGAAAACACATAGCATTCAGCGCCGAGTATGACGGCAATACAGATGTATACCTGCTTCCGGTGGAGGGGGGAATTCCCCAACGGCTCACCTGGCACCCCTTTGCCGACCAGGTGGCCGGGTTCACACCCGATGGAGCAGCGGTGTTGTTCCTCTCCATGCGGACCGTTCATACGGGAAGGTTCATGCAGTTATATACTGTGCCGCTGGAGGGCGGGTTCCCTGAAAAACTGGTGATCCCCAACGCCTACCACGCCTGTTACTCTCCCGATGGAACATCCATGGTCTACACCCCCATAGGTGATAGATTCAGAGAGTGGAAAAATTATCGCGGGGGCACCATGTCCACCCTCTGGATCTTCTCCTTTGAGGACCGGTCCAAAGTGGAGATCTCCAAACCCGAAGGGGGCTGTAATGATATTGAACCCATGTGGATCGGGGAGGTGATCTATTTCCTCAGCGACCGGAACGGGGAGTTTAACCTCTTCACCTACCATACCGGTACAACGGAGATCAAGCAGGTGACACAGTATGAGAATTTTCCCATAATCAGTGCCTCCCATCATAACAACCAGATTATTTACGAACAGGCTGGTTACCTGCACACCTTCAATACAGAAAGTGCAGTTTCCGAAAAACTCACCATCGCCATTGCTGCAGATCTGCTGGAGCTTCGTCCCCGTTTTGTAAAGGGGAACGAATATATCCGGTCGGCCCATGTTTCCCCTTCCGGGGCACGCGCCGTATTTGATTTCAGGGGCGACATTGTGACAGTACCTGCCGACAAGGGCGATCCCAGGAACCTGACCATCACTACCGGTGTCCATGAGAAATACCCGGCCTGGTCGCCCGACGGCAAGCAGGTGGCCTGTTTTTCAGATGCTTCAGGCGAATATCAGCTGCATATCATGCCGCAGGATGGCAGGGGAGAGGCAAAGGTCCTTCCGTTGGAGAGGACAGGCTTCTACAGCGATATAAGATGGTCGCCCGACAACAAGAAGATCACCTATGTGGACAATGGCAGGAACTTCTACCTGCTCGACATTGCCTCTGGAGCGATCAGCAAGATCGATTCGGATGAGCTCTACCAGCCCGGTGTATTCAGAACGGCGCACGGCGACTGGTCGGCCGACTCAAGGTGGATCGCCTATACCAGACTGACGGGGACCAACTTCCAGCAGGTGTTTCTCTACTCGGTGGACCAACAGAAATCCTATGCCGTTTCCGATGGTTTGAGCGATGCCACAGAACCTGTATTTGACCCAGCGGGCAAATATCTCTACTTCTTTGCATCGACCGATGCGGGACCGGTGGTGAACTGGTTCGATCAGTCCAATGCCGATATGGAGATGACCCGCAATATCTACCTGGTGACCCTGCAGAGTGAGACCCTTTCACCCTTTGCAAAAGAGAGCGATGAAGAGGGCGATGAAGAGAAAGTTGAAGAGGAGAACGGGGAGAACGGGGAAGCTGAAGATGACAAGAAATCAAAGAAGAAAAAGAAGGGCAAAGAGGAGGATTCAGAGGAGGACTCCAAGGAGGAGGTGAAACCGGTTAAGATCGACCTGGATGGAATTCAGAACAGGATTCTGGATATTCCGGTGGATGCGGGCGAACTTTCCGGACTGGGATCGGCCAGGGAGAACCAGGTGATCTACCTGGTACGCAGTGAAGAAAAACGGAAGATGCATATGTACGACCTGGAGGAGAGGGAGGACAAGGAGGTGGCCGAGATCGACTCCTACATGCTTAGTGCCGATGGAGAGAAGATGCTATATCGTAAAGGGCCCAAATGGGGCATTGCCGATGCAGGTGCCAAACCCGATCCTGAGAAGGGGAACCTGAATACAGGAGGCATGGAGGTGAAGATCGATCCCCTTGCCGAGTGGCCCCAGATATTTGATGAAGCGTGGCGCATCAACCGCGATTACTTTTACGATCCCGGTATGCATGGTACCGACTGGCCAGCCATGAAAGAGAAGTATGCACAGTTCCTGCCCCACCTCTCGTGCCGGGCCGACCTGAACAAGGTAATGATGTGGATGTTCAGCGAACTGGCCGTGGGTCATCACCACGTAGGGGGTGGCGACCGCCTTAACAGGCCCGACCGGGTTGAGGGGGGACTGCTGGGAGCGGACTTCAAGGTGGAGAATAACCGCTACCGGATCACAAAGGTTTTTGAGGGGCTCAACTGGAACCCCAAACTTCGTTCCCCGCTTACAGAACCGGGTCTCAATGTAAAAGTGGGTGAATACATGCTGAAGGTGAATGGCAAAGAGCTGACTGCCGGAGAGAATCTTTATATGCCTTTCGAAAACAGTGCGGGTAAGATTGTGTACCTAAGCGTAGGGCCCAACCCCGATGGCACAGGATCGAGGGAGATCCAGGTGGTTCCCATCGAGAGAGAGTATGCACTGAGGAACCGTGACTGGGTGGAAGGCAACCTGAAAAAGGTGCACGAAGCCACCAATGGAGAGGTGGCCTACGTCTATGTGCCAAATACGGCGGGAGCGGGGCACGCGTACTTCAAACGCTACTTCTTTCCCCAGGCCAACAAGAAGGCGATCATTATCGATGAACGGTATAACGGCGGTGGATCCCTGGCCGATTACTACATCGATATCCTTCTGCGGCCCTACCAGTCGCACTGGAATATGCGGTATACCAACGATCTTAAATCGCCCAGTGCCTCTATCCAGGGGCCCAAGGTAATGATCATCGATGAGAATGCCGGTTCGGGAGGCGATATGCTGCCCTATATGTTCCGCAAGTTCAATGTTGGAACCATAGTGGGTAAGACCACCTGGGGTGGACTGGTGGGCGTGCTTGGATTTCCCGAGCTGCTCGATGGCGGTTATGTAACGGCACCCAATGTGGCCATATGGACCGAAGATGGATTTATCGTGGAGAACGTGGGTGTGGCGCCCGATATTGATGTGGAGCAGACCCCGGCCGATGTGATCGAAGGGCGCGATCCACAGCTTGAAAAGGCCATCGAGGTGGCCCTGGAGCAGCTGAAGCAGAACCCGCCCAAAGAGCCGGTTAGGCCGCCGTATCCGGTGAGGGTT
>JAGLTY010000282.1 GCA_023135025.1 Bacteroidales bacterium
GCCGGCCTAAGAAAGAGAGAACCGAACGGGCCACTGCCTTACTTGAAGAAGTTGGGCTTGGAGATCGTCTAAAAAGCCGACCGGGCAAGCTATCAGGAGGACAGCAACAACGGGTGGCTGTAGCCAGGGCACTGGCTTCCAAACCCAAGTTTGTGCTGGCCGATGAGCCCACCGCCAACCTGGACTCCAAATCGACTGAGACCCTGCTCGATATCATGGAAGAACTGAACAGGGAGGAGGGAATCACCTTTATTTTTTCTACCCACGATGCCCGCGTGGTCAAAAAAGCCAGGAGGGTCATTACCGTGGAAGACGGGAAGGTGATCTCAGACGAGCGTAAGAACTAAGTCCCACATGACCCGGAAACTCCTATACTTTCTGATCCTGTTCTCTCTGTTTGCAGGGAGAGCTGCGGGACAGGAAAAAGTTTCCCTCAGCGGGTATATTTCCGATATGCAGACCGTCTACCACGTTCCCGACCAGTGGCTCTGGGAGAACAGCCTACACAATCGTCTCGACCTGGAGTTCTACCCAACAGAGTGGCTCACCGGTACCTTCCAGTTAAGAAACAGGGCCATTGCGGGGAACACCATTCGAAAATTTCCCGGATATGCAGAGAGCCTGGGTGATGATCCCGGATGGATGGACCTCTCCTTCGTTAAAGATGGCAACCTGGGAGACAGTGCAGGGTATGTGCTTGCCTCAACCATCGACCGCTTATGGTTGCAATTCTCTTTCGGCAATCTGGAGATCAAAGCGGGCCGGCAGCGGATCAACTGGGGCCAGACCTTTGTCTGGAACCCTAACGACATCTTCAACAGCTACTCCTATTTCGAGGTGGATTATCCCGAACGGCCAGGCAGCGATGCGCTGAGGGCCTCCTACTATACCGGGAACGCCTCCACCATCGAGATGGCCGCCAAGATCGACAGTGCCAACCGGGTCACTGCTGCCGGATACTTCAGGTTTAATGCGCTCGGTTTTGATATCCAGCTGTTGGGCGGAATCTACCAGGAAGAGGACCTGATCCTGGGAACCGGCTGGAGCGGAAACCTGGGCAACTCTGCTTTTCGCGGTGAAGTGAGTTATTTCAGGGACCTGGATCAGTTCAAGGATACCACCGGTTATCTGATGACTTCTGTTGGGTTTGATTACATCTTTTCCAACTCCCTGATGATCCAGCTTGAGGGATTGTATTCTGCCTTTGCAAAGGAGCTGGATGTATACAGTTTCCTGCAATTCTATTCGGGCAACCTGGATGTAAAAAACCTGGGATTTACCGAATGGTCCTTTTTCTCAAACATCTCCTTTCCATTTACCCCACTCATCAACGGAGGATTCGCTACCATCTGGTATCCTGAATGGAAAGGGGTTTACCTGGGACCCTCCTTCGACCTCTCTTTGAACAGCAACATGGACCTCTCTTTGATCCTTCAGTACTTTACTGCCGAGTTTGAGGACCTTTCCGGGGAGAAAAACAGGGAGAAAAACACCTTTGGATTTCTGCGGTTTAAATGGAGTTTTTAACAGTTAACCGAAACTTACTCCTACTTCACCAAATTGTTAAAAACTATCTCCCACCCCCTTCCCTTTTTCATGTTTATTAGATGGTGTTCAATATAATATGCTATTAAAGCGACCACATGAAAAAGCAAGACTCTAAAAAGGCTGCTCCCATTATGGGAATGCCCGACTACCGCTGGAACAACCGGGTGGTTTTAATCACGGAAGATGAGGAGGTGAACTTCTACTACCTGAAAACCCTTCTTCAAAGGGCAGATGCAAAAGTAATCCGTGCTAAAAACGGGAAAGAGGCAGTAGAGATAATCTCCGAATACCAGGGAGGAATCGACCTGATCCTGATGGACCTCAACATGCCTGTGATGGATGGATATGAAGCTATGCGGATAATCAAATCGCGACATCCTTCCATTCCCATTATTGCCCAGACCGCTTACACAATGAACAATGACCGTCACCGATGTCTCCAGGCAGGTTTCAATGATTATATCGCCAAACCAATCAATCGGTTGGCTCTCTACAGAATGGTCAATGAAAATCTCTCATGAGGGCAGTTATTCAAAAAGTATCTGATGCCTCTATTACCATTAACAGGGTTAAAACAAAGGAGATTGGCCCCGGACTGGTCATTCTGCTGGGTATTGAAGAATCCGATGGCCAGTCCGATATCGAATGGTTAAGCGGAAAAATTATCCGACTCAGGATTTTTGATGATGCCGAAGGGATCATGAATCTCTCAGTGAACGATGTGAACGGCGATATCATGATCGTAAGCCAGTTCACCCTTCATGCGAGCACCAGGAAAGGAAACCGCCCCTCCTATATCAAAGCTGCTTCGCCAAAAATAGCGATCCCCCTGTATGAATCTTTTATCGACCATGTGCAACAGGAACTTGGAAAACCGGCGGTTACTGGCGAGTTTGGCGCCTATATGCAGGTAAGCCTGACCAACGACGGCCCTGTTACCATAACAATAGACACTAAAAACAGGGAATAATGACCATAAAGGAGGCGCAGGAGGCAGTGGACAACTGGATCCACAAATGGGGTCCGCTATTTTAATGAACTGACCAATATGAACTATCAAATGTACTGTTTGTCCTGATCTGCCTGGCCAACCAGACCGGGACAGATTTGGAGATGGCCCTTTGGAAGAATCTGCATAAAAAAACTGCGCGGGATTTTGACCGTCATCAACAAAATGATAAATTGAGGGTACCAAGATCGCGAAAATGAAAATCCTCTCAGATTTTAACCTCTCCGTAGATCCGGACGAGGTAAAGCAACAGCTGCAAAGATCCGAAGCAGCCATACCCCCTGGCAACAACAAGGAGCTGTTGAAACAGATTTTTAGCCTGATCGATCTAACTACCCTGAGCGAACAGGACAATACTGAAAATGTTTCACAGTTATGTGAAAAGTTGAACCATCTGGCAGAAGCTTATCCTGATATGCCCGGCGTTGCCGCCATCTGCGTCTACCCCGAACTGGTCGCTGTTGTAAAAGAAAAACTGGACAATCCATTAATAAGTATTGCATCGGTGGGTGGGGGATTTCCGGCATCCCAGACCTTTACCAATATCAAGGTCATGGAGATAGAACAGGCCATCGAACAGGGCGCAGAGGAGATTGATATTGTAATGCCGGTAGGGAAATTCCTGATAAACGATCTTGAATATGTTGAATATGAGATCAACGTCATTAAACAGCGTGTGGGCCCGGTTCACCTGAAGGTGATTCTGGAGACAGGAAGCCTGAAAGAGCTCTCCCTTATTCGCAAAGCCTCCCTGCTCTCCATTAGTGCCGGCGCCGATTTTATCAAAACATCCACAGGGAAAATTTCACCCGGGGCAACTCCCGAAGCGATGGTGGTGATGTGCTGTGCCATCAGAGACTATTACAACCGTACCGGAAAGAAAATCGGCATTAAGCCTGCAGGGGGAATTTCTGACACCCAAACTGCACTGCTCTATTATCACATTGTAAAGGTAATTCTGGGTGAAGAGTGGCTTA
>JAGLTY010000283.1 GCA_023135025.1 Bacteroidales bacterium
CCCGCTGAACATCCACCCTGTATGGGGGGACTCGCAGGACCATTCCCTGCTCACTCTCCTCTTCCACCCTGATTTCCAGTGACTCGAGAATGGAACGGATGGTAGCTGGTTCTATATGGTTCCCGATGAGTCGGTCCACATGAGCATAACTGATCTCTACCCGAAAATCTTCCACCGGTTCGGGATACACATCAACCACTTCAGAGGAGATGGTACCTCCGGTAATCTCTTTGATCAGCATGGCAGCACGTTTCAGGGCCCAGACGGTGTTGTTGGGGTCCGATCCCCTTTCAAACCTGAATGATGCATCGGTATTGAGCAGGTGATGCCTGGCAGTTTTGCGGATATAGACCGGATCAAAACAGGCCGACTCCAGGAAGATGGAGGTGGTTTTTTCTGTTACGCCCGAACCGATGCCTCCAAAAACACCGGCGATACACATGCCCTCTTCGGTATTGCAGATCATCAGGTCGGAACCGCGCAGTTTGCGCTCCTGCTCATCCAGGGTAATAAAGGGAGTTCCCTCAGGCATGGTCCTGACAATCACTTTATGGCCCGTGATATGGTCCGCATCAAAAGCGTGAAGGGGTTGTCCCGATTCTTGCAGTACGAAATTGGTGATATCTACCACATTGTTGATGGGAGTGAGGCCCACCGATCTTAGCCGGTTTTGTAACCATGTGGGGCTCTCGGTAACTGCTATACCCTGGATGGTCACGCCTGAATAACGTTTGCATCCGGCTCTCTCCTCTATTTCAACCGGGATAAACAGGTCGTTGTTGTCGTTGCTGAAGGCCTCCACCGAGGGTTTCATAACATTCACCCTGCCCGATTGCTTCAGGTATGCGGCCAGGTCCCTGGCCACACCCAGGTGAGAGGCACCATCAATGCGGTTGGGAGTCAGCCCGATCTCAAATACAAAATCATTTTCCACCTGAAAATAGTCGGCTGCCGGCGTGCCCGGCTCAGCCTTTGGATCAAGGACCATGATTCCATCATGCGAGGTGCCCAGACCAAGTTCATCTTCGGCGCAGATCATACCCATGGAGAGTGCACCGCGGATTTTTGCTTTCTTGATGGTAAAACCCTTTTCATCGGGCCAGAGTGTGGCGCCTACCATGGCTACCGGGACCTTCTGTCCGGCTGCCACATTGGGTGCCCCGCAGACAATCTGTACCGGCTTTCCCTCTCCCAGGTTCACCGTGGTTACGGTGAGCTTATCGGCATCGGGGTGCTTTTCACAGGTGAGCACTTCACCGATCACCACACCTTCCAGTCCCCCCTTCACCGACTGCACCTCTTCAAGTCCCTCTACCTCCAGTCCGATGTTGGTAAGAATTTCACTGACCTGCTGAGGGGGCAGGTCGGTATCAATATATTTTTTAAGCCAGTTGTAGGAGATCTTCATTGCTGCTTCATTACGAATGAGCTGCAAAAGTAGTGCTTTTAGTGCAGAGTTAAAAGCGAAAAAAGCAGCGGCTGGACTTCCGGGTAGGTCAGCCGGGCAGGGAGCTTCCCGGTGAATTTTATCTCCTCAATTTCATGTTCCGGGAGTTCCTCCAGCTCCTTCACATCGGCGCAGTAGAACCTTCCATAAGCGCACTTCCCCCTATCGGTAACACTATAGTCAGAAATTACAGTCAGGGATGAATTTACCACCCCTGCCTCCTCATATAATTCCCTTACTGCAGCCCTGTCGGGACCCTCGTCCGGTTCAATGTGCCCGGCTGGCATCTCCCAGGTCTGCCTCTGCCTGTGCCGCACAAAGATCCATTGCCCCCGGTACCTGGCACCCATTACCACATAGGTCAGTTCCGAATCATCCAGAGAACCGGGAGGAAGCAGTTTGGTGACCGGTGTCATTGACGCGTTGGCTGAAAATCGGAGGATACCCAGCGCAGTTCAATGATTTCGCCAGCCCGGAGCACTCTGATATTATGGGTAACAGTCGATTGTACCGAGTTGAGGTAGTCCCAGATTTTATGAACGCTCTCCTCTCCGGTAATCATGATGTCGTCCACCTGGAGGATGATATCCCCACCCAGCAGGATCTCTTCATCCTCAATGATGACCATCCTGAAACCACCTTTCATACCTGTCTTTCCGGCCGGACTCTCCTTGACCACATGCTGTACCAGCCATCCCGACTCCTGGGGAACATTGAGGATACGCGCCAGTTCATAGGAGAGCACCATGGCTTCGATTCCGAAGAACTTGCTGCCTCTTTCGGTAAGTAGTGCCCTGGACACATTGGATGTGGCGGCAAAACCGATCCCTTCAAACCCACCCGAGCGGGTCATGATGGAGCTTACAATACCGATCACCTCTCCCTCGTAACTAAACATAGGTCCGCCCGAATTGCCGGTATTGATGGCTGCATCGGTCTGGAAAAATTCCATCATTATTCCGTCATTGGAGAGATTGTGCTCCGCGTGCTTTCCACTGATTACACCCCTCGACAGGGAGTAGGGCAGGCCCAGGGGGGCTCCCACCACAAACACCTCATCACCGATTCTGACCTCATCGGAATTGCCAATGACGGCCAACTGGGGGTTGGCCGGGGGCCTCTCCAGGGTGATCAGTGCCACATCGGCAATGCGTGATATCCTGGCTGTTTTTGCCTCCAGCGATTCACCGTCATAAAACTGAACCATGATCTGCTCTGCATTGGCTACCACATGGGCAGCAGTAAGAACAATATCCTCTCTTATAAGCACACCGGAACCGAGCCCCATATTGGAGGTAAAGGTGCGGGGATCGCCCGTTCCGGTATTCAGACTCTCATTTACATAGATGGTAACCACAGAGTGTTTGTTCTTTTCAAAAAGATCGGCAAGATCCTGGGCCTGCAGTGTTAACACCATCACTGCCATCACCATTAGAAGAACTGTTTTTTTCATATTCATCCTCATTGGTTTTGGTATTGGATTGTGAAGTATCAAGAACATACGGTACTCCCGATTTGTTCACTGTATGAAATTAAAAATAAAAAACCTGGTTCTCGCGGATTTTAGATATTTTTGTAAGCTTATAAAAGATAAGATGAATCGAACCCCTTTGATACTGGTTACCAACGACGACGGTATTCATGCAGGAGGCATGGAAGCGCTTATTTCCGTGGCCCGCAGATTTGGAGATGTGGTGGCCATCTCTTCCCGGGAGCCCATGTCGGGTATGTCACATGCCATCACCATCAAGGTGCCCCTCAGGGTCAAACTTCTTTCTAAAGAGCCCGGTCTTACCTGTTATGTAACCAATGGCACACCGGTAGACGGGGTGAAGCTGGTCTTTAACAGTCTCTCCGACCGTAAACCGGACCTGTTGCTTTCAGGTATCAACCACGGTTCAAACTCCTCCACCAGTGTGCTCTATTCGGGTACCATGGCAGCTGCCATGGAGGGTGCGGTGAACCATATTCCCTCCATCGGTTTTTCCCTGCTCAGTTATGATCCGGATGCCGATTTCACTGCTTCCGGCAGGGTGGCAGAAGAGGTTATACAGTATGTGTTGGAGAGTGGGTTGCCCG
>JAGLTY010000284.1 GCA_023135025.1 Bacteroidales bacterium
CCTTCATTGTTGGTGTTGGAAAAAATAATGGCATCGTACCTTGCAAGGTTTTCCGAAGTAAAGAGTGCAGGCAGGTCAGACAGATCGGTCAGAAATCCCTCTTCACTGCATATTTTCTCAAGGGCAGCCACACTGGCTGCAATATTCTCATGTACATATCCCTCACCATTCCTGGTATAGATTAATATGCGTTTCTGATCGCCCGGAAAGGCTGTAACAGATTGGGTTACGATCAACAACAGGATAAGGCAATTGGCCAGTATTTTCATTTCCGTTCCTTGTTGGTTTCAAACCTCAAATAAATGCTTTATTTTGGAATATAAAAAATGCATATCATGGAAAACAGCGCACAGAGAGGCCGGATCAGGCAACAGATTATTGACGGGGGAGTGAGACTGGTGAAAGAGGGACTGGTGGCGCGGACCTGGGGAAACATCAGCATCAGGCTGGATGAAACCCATATGCTGATCACACCCAGCGGGCGCACCTACGAGGATCTGACACCGGACGATATTGTCCTGGTAAATTACCACACATCAAAATGGGAAGGTACCATCAAGCCCTCCTCGGAAAAAGAGCTGCACTGCGAAATATACAGAACCCGTAAAAAGATCCATGCGGTGATTCATACCCACCAGATGAATGCATCCACAGTGGCGGCAGCCCACCGGGAAGTCCCTCCCATTCTGGATGATATGGCCCAGATCATTGGACCCTCTGTACGGGTAGCGGAATATGCCCTTCCCTCCACAAAGAAGATTACGAAAAGGACCGTCAGGGCTCTGAAAGGAAGAAATGCGGCACTGATGGCCAATCATGGTGCTGTCTGTGTGGGGCGCGACCTGGAAGAGGCTTTCGTAGTATGCCAGGTTCTGGAAAAAGCGTGCAAAGCCTTTATTGAAGCTGAATTCCTCGGTGGAGCAAAGAGCATCAATAAATTTGAGGCCCGCCTGATGCACCAGATCTATATCAGAAAGTATTCAGGAGAGGCAGATAAAAACAGATAGCATGAGTCAGAACACACATTACCCAACCTACCGTTATGTGATTCTGGCTGCCTTTATGATGATTACCGTAGCCATTGAGATCCAGTGGCTCACACATGCAGCCGTGGCACGACCAGCCGAACTTTTTTACGAGGGACAATTCAACCCGGATTCATTCCTGAATATTGATTTCCTGGCCTTGATCTATATGGTCGCCTTCCTGGTCATGAGCTTTCCAGCATCTTATGTGATAGATACTTACGGGATTCGAACCGGACTTGCCATCGGGGCGGTCATGCTTGCTCTGTTCAGTCTGGTAAAAGCTGCTTTTGCCAGCAGTTTTACCGGGGTCGTTATTGCACAGACCGGGCTGGCCATTGCACAACCCTTTATTCTCAATGGTGTGACTGCTGTTACTGCACGCTGGTTTCCTCTCTATGAAAGGGGAATGGCTGCCGGACTGCTGGCCCTGGCACAATATATTGGAATCATCATTGCCATGCTGGCCACCCCCCTGCTTGTGGGGTCCGATCCATCAGAGCCGGAATATGGTACGGGATTTGGTAAAATGCTCTGGATTTACGGGATCATCAGTGTAGTGGCTGCCCACCTCAGTCTTCTGCTTATCAGAAACAGGGAACCCCGGAATGGTGAAGAAGAGAATAACCGATACACCTTCGGCAGAGGGATCAGGCACATACTGTTAAACCGGGATATGCGTATCACAATGTTCCTCTTCCTCATAGGGCTCGGTATTTTCAATGCCATCAGCTCCATGACCGACTCCATAGCCGAAAGAGCGGGTGTGGAAGACTCGGATGGATTGATCGGGGGAGTGATGCTGATCGGCGGAATCATCGGAGCTGTGGTGATCCCCACACTGTCGGACAGGTACAAACGAAGAAAACCCTTCCTGGTAATCTGCATAGCAGGTATGTTGCCAGCCGTGGCAGCACTCGCTTTCGCCGGAGAGCTGGCAGGGGATCCTGAAACGATCTACAGGATATCACTGGTGGCCTCCTTTACGCTCGGTTTCTTTGTAATGAGTGCCGGACCACTCGGTTTCCAGTATGCAGCCGAAATCAGTTACCCTGCCCCGGAATCAACCTCCCAGGGAATCCTCTTATGGGTTGGTCAACTTACAGGTATGATCTTCGTGGCCGGGATGAGCATCCGGGAGAACCAGTTCCTGGGTCTGTTCATGAACCTGTTTGTAGTTCTGGCCATTTTGTCTCTGGTAGCTGTGTTTATCCTCCGGGAGAGTACTTTCATGGAAAATAATTTCCAGAAATCTAACAAGTAAAAATTTTCATGTAAAAATATTGGGCATTCACGGAACTATTATTACATTTGGTCACACAACATGATAGGACCATGGTAAAAAAATGTGCCTCTTATAATATCGGATTAAGGAAAATTGCCACAGACGATGGTGGTTTTCTCCTCCAGTTACTCTTTACAATTGCTGTAATTTCAGCCGGTATCTTTGTACAGTTGAATCCATTACAATGGGTTGTTGTAGCTTTGTTCTCTTCTGTTTTCCTCTTTACAGGATTTTACAGAAGTGCTGCCTATCTCCTGACCAGGTATGACCACTCTATCTCATCGGGCCAGGCTATACGGATCAAAGCAATGAGTAATATATTAATGGCTTTTACTGCAGGCATCTCCTTTTTTACCTACCTGATGATCTTTATGCCGAAGATCAATCAACTGCTTTAAGCACAAGAACAGCGTCTTTTTCAAGGGGGTTCTGAATATTCAGGATTCTGCCATTGATTTGGTCACCGGTCCCGTTGGTTTTTCCATCGACCGGATTAAACCAACTGAAATTGTAATCTCTGCCGGGAGGAAGAAGCAGATTTACCTCCTGTTTTCCCGGGAAGTAAATCAGGATAGTCCCGTTATCGATCGATTTCAGAACAGAAAGATGGTTCTTGTAATCCATGTCGCCCGGCTGCACCAGCAGAAGTTCCTGGGCTGGATAAAGCACCCACCAATCGAATCCCCTCATAAATGCACCCAGTATCGCAATCTGTTTGCTTCCCGGTAATTCGATAGCCTTGTCCCAGGTGCTCACCTTCAGGTTTGGATTGTGGTTCAGCGCGGTCTCCCCCTTTCTGATCCATGGCCAGATACCGTCAGCTCCATAGGTAATTCCCGATGGAGGTGTTGCAAACACGCTCCAGTAACATGCGTTTCTAACATCATCCTCGAAGATGGCATAACGGATCTCTTCATAACACGGCTCCAGGTTGATCATAGGTTTGGCTGGCTGTGTCTTCCATCCTTCTGCAATGGTCTTATTGATGAAATCAATCGTACGCTGACCGGTTCCATGGGATGACTGATACCCATCAATATCGTACCACTCCTCACTGCCATAGAGATCCCCTACCCAGGAACCACCAAAGGGATGGTTGGTAGAAAGTCCCTGGGGTTTGTCTTTGAAAACCTCCTGTCCGATATACTTCCAGCGATCTTCCAGCTCACCAAAATACTTACCGTC
>JAGLTY010000285.1 GCA_023135025.1 Bacteroidales bacterium
GGAGACCTGGGGGATCTGATAAGGCTTTTTGACCAGCTGGAAGATAAAGATGAAATGGAGGCCATTGAAGTAGCACTGGTTGCTGCCATCAACCGGGGTCCCCATAAGGAGGTGGCCACACAGGCCCTTTTGTTGCATGCAGCAAAAACCTTTTCTGTTGAGAAATATATTGGAGTGCTGGCAACCGTGGGTGGTAAAGAGGCCCTGGATGCTGTTTATGAATCATATAACACTGGTGACCAGGAGACTCGAAAAAGGGCATTCACCGGGCTGATCAAGTCGAATGATATTCATGCTGCCACACCCCTGTTCAAGATCTGTTCCCAATCGACCATCTCTCAGGTGAGAGAAGAGGCCTTTAAAAGCTACGTGAGGATTGTCTCCTCATCCACTCTTCCCGATGATCAGAAACTGCTGTTAATGAGAAAAATCGAGCCCCATGCAACCAGCCTTGATGACACCGGTCTGTTGATCAGGGCCATGGGTAGAGTAAAGACTTTCCTCAGTTTTGTGACTCTCAGCAGTTACCTGGAGCAGGATGAACTGAAGAGCCAGGCAGCCAATGCCCTTGTAAGTGTCGTACTGCCCGGCAATGGTCTGGACAACGGTCTGAAAGGGAAGATTGTTAAAGAAAAACTGATTATAGCCAGGGATATTATTACGGGTCCTGATACCGAATATCTGAAGATCGATATAGAGAACTACCTGGATATGATGCCCGGGGAGATGGGTTTTGTCTCCATGTTTAACGGAACCGATCTGTCGGGGTGGCAGGGACTGGCCACCGATCCTCTGAAGAGGGCTCAGCTATCGCCCGGGGAGTTGCAAAAGCTTCAGCAGGAAGCCAACGAGAAACTGAAGGAGAACTGGAGCGTGAAGGACCAATGCATTGTATTTAACGGCCATGGATCCAACCTCTGCAGTGTGAAGCAGTATGGTTCCTTTGAGATGATCGTGGACTGGAGAATCACGAAGAAAGGTGATTCGGGTATCTACCTGCGTGGTTCGCCCCAGGTGCAGATCTGGGATACTACCAGAGTGGAAGCTGGTGCCCAGGTGGGTTCAGGTGGACTCTACAACAACCAGGTGCATGAAAGCAAACCACTGCTGGTGGCAGATAATCCCATCGGCGACTGGAATACCTTCCGCATTATCATGATCGATGAAAAGGTCACTGTCTACCTCAACGGCCAGCTGGTGGTTGACAACATAGTCATGGAGAACTACTGGGACAGAACCATTCCCATCTACCCAACAGGCTCTATTGAGCTGCAGGCCCATGGCACCGACCTGGCTTTCAGAAATATTTATGTGAGAGAACTGGAGGTGGATCTCAACAGCCTCACTGAAGTCGAAAAAACCGAAGGATTTGTGAGCCTGTTCAACGGTAAAGATCTCTCTAACTGGGCCGGTAATGAACACAGTTACTCTGTAGAGGATGGAACCATCGTGATCCGGCCGGCCAAAAGCGGGGGAAACCTCTATACCGGGAAGGAGTACGCTGATTTTATTTTCCGATTCGAGTTCAAACTCACTCCCGGAGCCAACAACGGGCTGGGGATCAGAACCCCCATGGAGGGCAATGCGGCCTATATGGGTTATGAGCTGCAGATCCTGGACAATACCGCACCGGTATATGCCAAGCTGCAACCCTACCAGTACCATGGTTCGGTATATGGCATTATCCCGCCCAAAAGAGGATACCTGAAACCGGTGGGTGAATGGAACAGCCAGGAGGTTTATGTGAAAGGGGATCAGATCAGGATCA
This sequence comes from Bacteroidales bacterium, assembly GCA_023135025.1. Classification (GTDB taxonomy): domain Bacteria; phylum Bacteroidota; class Bacteroidia; order Bacteroidales. The sequence continues at coordinate 1,769 of JAGLTY010000285.1, forward strand.
CCCTGAACGGAACCCCCATCGTGGACGGAGACCTGAAAGAGGCTACTAAAAATGGAACAGCCGACCACAAGGAGCATCCCGGGCTGAAGCGCACCAGCGGCCATATCGCTTTCCTGGGACACGGCTCACTGCTCTGGTTCCGGAACATCCGGATCAAAGAGTTATAGAGGAGGCTGACCCTACATCAGGGTCAGTACAATAACCGTATCGATGGGCTTCACCTTCTCCTTGGGGATAGTAATGGTGATCCCATCTTTGTTTCTCTTCACATCGGCCCTGGAACCATCATCAAAGTACACCGCAGATCTCAGACGATCAGATTCAATTCCCTGGATCTCAATAGCTCTTCCTTTGTAGTTAAGTACATGGATATAGACCACATTGTCTTTGATGGTAGTAGCTCCCCACTCCTGTGGTTTCACGGGTCCCTTCCGGGTTCCATAAACCGTTTCGCCATAACTCTCCAGCCAATGGCCAATGGCCATCAGCGTATCCACATTCTCGGGCTGAATCTTACCGTTGGGCATAGGACCTGTATTGAGCAGAAAGTTGGCCCCATAGCCAGCTGCCCGCACCATGGTATGGATCAGCTTCTCGACTGACTTATAATTCTGATCGATGATATTGAATCCCCAGGATCCATTCATGGTCTCACACATCTCAAGTGGTACAGCGTCGGAAATACCCGTATTGTTGAAACCCATGGAGTTTTCGCCGGGCAGATCGCGCTCAAACATCATAAAATCCTCTCCCGGGTATGGCATCTTGTGATGGTTACTTCCAATCAAGGCACCGGGCTGATGCTTGTGGATCAGCGCATAGGTCTCGCCCAGCCGCCAGTTTGCGTCGGGCTTGTCCCACATGCCGTCAAACCAGATCCCTCCGATCTCCCCATACTGAGTCAGAAGTTCGGAGAGCTGGCTGTTCATATAGTCGATATACGCGTTGAAATCTCCCGACTGCGACCTGTCAGCAATCCCGTTCCCAGTCCTACCGTGCGGGAAATAATCCGGGTGGTGCCAATCGAGCTGTGAGTGGTAAAAAAAGAGCTTAACCCCCTGTTTGTCGCACTCCTCTTTCAGCATACCGATCACATCCTTGCCGTAGGGTGTGGCATCCACAATATTATAGTCGCTGATCTTTGAATCGTACATGGCAAAACCATCATGGTGCTTGCTGGTAATGGTAATGTACTTCATCCCCGCTTTTTTAACCATGGAGACCCACTGGGCCGGATCAAACTGGGTTGGATTAAAGAAGCCTGGCAGCTTCTCATACTGGACGATGGGTATATCCTTTCTCTCCATAATCCACTCAGCGATCCCCTCATCGCATCCACCACCCATGATGGAGTAGACACCCCAGTGCACAAAGAGGCCATATTTGGCATCCTGGAACCACTCCCGGTTGTCCAGGTTCTCCTGGGTGGGAACATATCCCTCCTGGGCACTTAGATGGATGCTGAGGAAACCTGCAAAAAGAGTAACAACAAGGAATTTTGATAGATAGAGTCGCATGGTCTTACTTGGTTTTTAGTTGGATTTATAAAATTCAAGTGCTGAATATCTCAAAAATAATGATTTCTCAATAAGGATCATCCTTTGTGGATTGATTCCAGCATGGCCACCATGTTTTCGGGGGGCACATTGGCCAGAATGTTATGTACTTGCTGGAATACAAAACCTCCACCAGGAC
>JAGLTY010000286.1 GCA_023135025.1 Bacteroidales bacterium
TACAACAAGTATCAGGGTCAGTACCCCCCTCGAAATAGTTTTGTAATTCATAGTTTGATCGTTAATAATGAAAAATTATGTGAAATTAATCAAAGCTAAATATCGCAATAAAATTCAAACATTCCTCCTGTGAAATTGAGGAGCCTGAAATAGTTATGGTAATTATATATCTTGGAGTCCACATTCAATAAAATCCGGAACCATGAACAGATACATCTCTCTGCTGGCTCTTATTCTTTTCACACTATTGCCCCTTAAAGGACAGGAGAAAAATTATGTGGAAGAGCATTACGATAAATCTGAATACCAGATAGAGATGAGAGATGGTATCAAACTATATACCATTGTCTATACCCCGAAGGATCAATCGGAAGCATATCCAGTCCTGATGCAGCGAACCCCTTATTCCATTGGTCCATACGGCAAAAGGATGCGTGGCAGGTTATCGGCCAACGACCGGCTGGAAAAGGATAAATACATCTTTGTATTTCAGGATGTAAGGGGGAGATTTATGTCAGAAGGAGAATTTGTGGATATAAGGCCCGTTCTTACCGCTTACAATAGCGAGAAAGATGTGGACGAAACCACCGATACCTGGGATACGGTGGAGTGGCTGATCAATCATATGGACAACAACAACGGGAAGGTGGGGATGTATGGGGTCTCCTATCCCGGATTTTATGCAGTAATGGGATCGATCAATGCCCACCCTGCCATGGTCTGTACCAGTCCCCAGGCCCCCATCTCAGACTGGTTCCTCTGGGACGATATGCACCACAACGGGGCACTTACGCTGCCTCTCAGCTTCAATTTCTTCCAGGTATTTGGAAAGGAGCGACCCGAGCCCACAACCCGCTGGGGATCCCGACCTCAATACACCTCCGGTGATGCCTACCACTTTTTCCTGGAACTGGGGCCTGTGAAAAATGCCAATGAGAAATACCTCCACGGTACCATTGATTTCTGGAATCAATTCACCGAGCACCCCAATTATGATGAATTCTGGCAATCAAGAAGCACATTGCCTCACCTTAAAGAGATTTCACCGGCTGTTTTGACAGTTGGCGGATGGTACGATGGAGAAGATCTTTCAGGGGCCCTGCACACCTATAAAACCATAGAGATAAACAACCCTGATGCCACCAACAGGCTGGTGATGGGTCCCTGGACCCATGGTGGCTGGAGTTCGCCTGATTACAACAATCCAAGCCTGATCCCATTCAGGGAAGCGGACAAGTATTTCTACCAGCATGAGATTGAATACCCCTTTTTCAGCTACTACCTTAAAGGAGATGGTCCTATGGACCTCCCCGAGGCCTGGGTCTTTGAAACCGGAAGCGACCAATGGAGAAGTTACAACACCTGGCCCCCGGAAAATATAGAGGAGAAACGGATCTGGCTGAATGAGGGAGGCTCTCTCTCCTGGAGCGCGCCTGAGAATCCCCCTGAAACATTCGATGAATATATCAGTGATCCGGACAAACCGGTACCCTATACAGCTCCCTTCCTGAGTGCACGATCGTTCTACAACGGGCAGTACCTGTCGGAGGACCAGCGATTTGCCTCTACCCGTCCCGATGTGCTGGTATACAAAGGGGAGGTGCTTGAGGAGGAGATGACCCTGGCAGGTCCCGTTGAGGTTGAACTGTTTGTCTCCACCACAGGTTCCGATGCCGACTGGGTGGTTAAGTTGATTGATCTCTTTCCCAATACAGCAAACCAGCGTGGACTGAATCAGCGCGACATCGAAGTTGGAGGCTACCAGATGCTGGTGCGGGGTGATATCTTCAGGGGAAAATACCGCAATAGTTTCGAACAACCGGAACCCTTTCAACCTGGAGAGGTAACCAGGGTAAAATTCACACTTCCGGATCTGAACCACACCTTTAAAGAGGGACATCAAATAATGATCCAGATACAGAGCAGCTGGTTCCCCCTGTTTGACCGGAATCCCCAGACCTTTACCAATATCTATCAATGCGGTGAGGAGGCATTCCAAAAAGCCACTCACAAAATCTATCGCTCATCTGATTATCCGACAAATCTAAAATTGCCTGTTTTGAGCAGGTAGAAAAATATCTGCTAAATACCTGTAAATCAAAAGGGGCCCCTGTATGGAGCCCCCCGGTAAATAAGATTTTAAGCGCAAATCTTAAATAATCATTTACCAGCATAATATTACGATACTTTTTTCAATAGGTTGCATTTTTCTGCAGTTTATCACATTTTTTTTCACATTCATCTACAATTTAGCCCGATTCGTCACCTGCACAATGATACCGGATTGCCCCAGTAATGGGCAAACCCTCCGTTTTTCAGCCATTTATAGCATTTCGTGGAGCAACAAATCTATTTCATCAAAAGAATGATAACATCTATTGCATATGTTTGGCAAATATCAGGTGCCTCCATAACTTTAGTAATGCTGAATTACAATGTAATTGGACCGACATTGTCAAGTATTACTTAAAAGGTGATGAAATTTGACTTAATGTCCATGTTATTGATAATCAGTGTGTCGTTTATAAATTCAATAAACGCTCAGACTGAAGCAGGAGAAGACACGCTCCAAATAACCCCTCCCCTGCAGCATGAAATAGCCCTAGACCCCCTGGACCTTGAGATTGGTGAGATGATATTCGATGAAACCATTACCAAGGTTGGCAGGGATTTTTATGATGAATTCTATACCAACTGGAACAATCCAACGCAGATAACGGATTTTTCCATCACCATTAAAGAAATGCCTATGCCGGGCATAGGCACACAGATAACAGTATTGATCGACGAATATGAAATCCTGAAACAGTTTATCAGGCCCAACCAGGAGATGATAGAGATGCTGTCAGAGTATACTGTGGGATTGGCTACTCAGTATTTAGTGAACTATCAGGAGATTCAGGCACAACTGCAAAGCGAAGATCAATCTGGTACAGGGATTTTTTGACGGATCGTTGATCCGCATTTGAAATAGTCTAAGCGCAAACATTAAATAGTCACAAGCATGAAAAAGCTTTTGATTTCCGCCATGTTTTTTCTGGCATTTTTCCAGGTCGCCACCAGGGCACAGGACTTTGTCTATCAACCCATCAACCCGGCCTTCGGAGGGAATCCCTATAACTACTCCTGGTTGTTCAGTTCAGCAAGTGCACAGAACGATTTTAAAGAAGATACAGATCCCTTTGGTTTTCTGGATGATGATCCCCTATCCGGTTTCCAGGATGATTTGAATAGCCAGGTGCTCAATGAGATCTCCAGACAACTCTATTTTAACCAGTTTGGCGAAGATGGATTAACAGAAGGTTTCTATGAATTTGGATCATATGAAATAGATGTCACTATCACATCCGAGGGAATGCAAATCCGGATCATTGACATCATGACCGGTAGTGAAACCACAGTTGTTGTACCCTACTATTAGCAATGAAGAACACATATACATATCTCCTCTTCCTC
>JAGLTY010000287.1 GCA_023135025.1 Bacteroidales bacterium
CATGATCTGGTCTCCATCGCCCAATTGAACGCGTTTGCCGATGGGCTCCTCCCAATTGAGTCGTGCTGCCAGTGTTTCGTTGACCAGTACCCCTGTCAGGGTATCCCCGATAAAATCCCGGGAGAAGTCACGTCCTTCCACCATCCGGATTCCCAGGGTCTCCACGAAATCCTGATCGACCACAGCAAAATTGATCCCGCGTGTCTCCATCCCGTTGGTGGTCTCTATCTGGAAAATAACCTTACCTGAGCCGTTCCCTATCCTGGTGTTGGTCAATCCTGCATACTCAATTTGTGGATTTTCAAGCAGTTTCTCTTTCAGCACCCGCATATTGGTCATGGGTTCATTGTCGGGAAGTTGCAGGGAGACCACCCCCTCCATGTTCCACCCCTGCTCCTTATTCTGCAGGTAATCAAGCTGGTTAATCACCACCAGCGTACTGGCGATCATTACCCCCGAAATAGTAAACTGAATAACTGTCAGCACCTTTCGGAAGATTCCGCGGGAGGTGCCCGACTGGGTAATCCCCTTCATCACCATCACAGGCGAGAACCTGGAGAGGAAGATGGCCGGGTAGATTCCCCCCAGAATACCCACAAGCAGCATAATCCCAATAAGGCTGAGAATCACCACGGGTCTGCCCAGCACCTCCAGGGAAAAACTCTTCCCCGAGAGCAAGTTGAGTTGTGGCAACAGTATCATAATGAGCCCTATGCTCAACAACAATGAAAAGAGGGTGAGCAGGGAAGACTCTGCCAGGAACTGGATAATCAGCAGCCGCCTGCTCGATCCGATCACCTTGCGCAAACTGATCTCTTTGGCCCGTTTGGCCGACCGGGCGGTGGCCAGGCTGATATAGTTCAGCGTGGCAATGAGCAACAGGAAGAAAGCAACGATACTGAAGATAATCACATACTGGATACTCCCTGTGGGCTGGGGTTCTCCGGCGCTATCCGAACGAAGATGGATATCTGTAACCTTCATCAGCTCGTACTCAATGGTGATCCCGATGCTTTCAAAAATGGTCGCCATATAGCGGTCGTACATCGCCTTCATCTTCTCCTGAAACGCTGCAGCATCTTCACCCTCCTGGAGCAGCAGGTAGGTAAATACCCCGAAATTACCCCAGCTCCCTATCTCCGCCGGCAGGCTGCTCCTTGAGACAAGTCCGTCGAATAAAATATGTGAGTTCCTGGGAACATCCTCGATCACCGCGGTAATGGTGTAGATCTCATCACCCACCTTCAGAGTATTTCCAACCACCTGTTCACCACTGAAATACCGGTCCGCCATGGTTTCGGTCAATACAATGGAGTTGGGTCTGTCCAGGGCTTCATCCGTACTCCCCTCAAGGGTCTTATAGGTGAAAATGTCGAAAAAGGTGGAGTCGGTGTAATAGACATCCTCCTCGGTAAATTCAATATCACCGTTTTTAAAAAGCGATCGTTGGAAATTAAAGAGCCGGGTAAAACTCTCTACCTCCGGGTAATCCTCCTTTACCTGCGGTGCAAAAGGGATCTGAGCCACGATCCAGGTAAACTCATCGTCTGTTTCGGTAATGTGCGACTGTACCCTGTAGATCCGGTCGCTATGCTCGTGGTACCGGTCAAAACTCAGTTCATCGGAAACATAGAGAATCAGGAACAGTGCACTGGTAATACCCAGGGTCATCCCCAGGATATTCAGAAAACTGTAACCAAATTTGTTTGTGATGTTTCGGAATGCATTCTTTACAAGACTCTTAAACATAACATTAGTTTTAGCTGGTTTTCCAGAGCATCCTAAAAATATGGCAACCTCTTGATATTAAAAAGTTAATTTTTACTAAATTTGGTATATGGGCAAAATAGTGATTGAAGAGATGGAGTTCTACGCTTTCCATGGACACTACCAGGAGGAGCAGATTGTAGGCAACCGGTTTCTGGTGGATCTGGAGATGGAAGTTGACCTTGCGGTGCCGGCCAATTCCGATAACCTGAGCGATGCGGTGAATTACCAGCAGGCCTACCAGATTATTAAAAATGAAATGCGCCGGACCAAATCCAACCTCCTGGAAAACATTGGAAAACGGATTCTCGATGCCCTCTATGCAGAGATGGACGGCATCGAAAAAACAACCATCAGGATCAGGAAACTGAACCCTCCCATGGGCGGACCCATCAAATCGGTAGGGATAGAAATGAGCCGGAATCAGAAAGCCGGGTAATCGAAGGTTAATACCTTTCTACTGGCACTGATAGGAGTAATTGATAATCCGGGTATATGATGAACCCAGCTTCTCATAGATGGTCTCCGGGTACTCATGATCATTGAGCAGCAGTTCATAGGTGTAATCAAAATCCTCCTCCTCCGATCTACTGAGCATATTGTTTACAAACGACTCTCCGTTAAAGTAATATTGCAGCGCGAAGTAGGGGTGTTTGCTCTGATCGTAGGTCATGGTTTTATGATTGGTTTCACCACTCCTCGGATCCATCTCGGTACAGGAGAGCAGGTTGCCCCTGCTGTCATACTCATACGTTACGTTCCTGACATACTCCTCTCTGTATCCGCCAGCAGAAATTTCATACTCCGACTCTTCGATGATGTTTTCTCCCTCATATTCATACTCCACATACCCGGTATAGATCGAGTCAATGGGTTCCAGGTAGGTGTAATCGAGATTTCGCTTCACCAGGTCGATCCGTTCCACCAGCAATCCGTCATATACAAACCACCTCTCCTCCTGCACCTTGACATCTACTTTCATCGCTCGTACCACCCTGATCCGGTCCGATACATCATACTCAAAATAGTGGGTCTGGTGATTGCTCCAGGTGATATGATCCAGTTGCTCTGTTTCGGGGAGATAATGAAAATCGGCAATGATCTTGGAGGTTTGTGTACCCTGTATCAGGGTGATAGACATATTGACCGGTAGACAGATGGTCTCCACCTCCTCCCGGGCAGGTTCACAGGCCAACGCGAACAGGAAAAGCGCCAAAACGGCCATCAAAATGTAGTGTTTCATAGAGATCAGTTCAATCTTCAAATATTTACGGATTGAACCGTTAAGAGTTCAAAATTTTACACGGATTACTCCTATCTGTTGACCAATTGTATTGTTACCAGCACAGGAAGGTGATCGGAGTAAAAGGTCCGGTTCCTGGAGTCGGTTAGCCCACCATACCGCAACACCTTCACATCGCCGGAAACAAAGACGTAATCGATCCGCTCTCTTGGCGGATCATCATAGGTAAATCCATGGTAGGTGGCCACAGAGCCATAAGGAGGCTGTTCTGAGACCAGGAAAGCATCACGGAATTTACTTTGAATCAGCGAAATGGGGGCAGAGGAGGGCGGCAAGTTAAAATCGCCACACAGCACCACCGCACCGATTCCCCCCGAAATCTCTTCAATTTTGTCCAGGATCAGTTGTGCCGATTCCCTGCGGGCCACCTCTCCTTTATGATC
>JAGLTY010000288.1 GCA_023135025.1 Bacteroidales bacterium
CTTTCTTGAGCCACTTTTCGGGTAGCTCCAGGGCCAGTAGTTTGGAGTCGGTGAATGGAACATCTTCCCCTTTCCTGGCAGTAACAAAGAGCATTGCTGGCGATCTGCTTTTGAGTTGGAAATCTTCAGGAGCAAGATTAAATCTCCCCAACTGTTTAAGCGCTGAATTGCCCGTGGCAGCCATCTCGTTGCGGGTTTGCCGCTCAAGCTGTTTCAGCTCCTGAAGAAAGAGATCCAGGTTCTCCTTCTTGAGCAGTGAGATATCATGTTTCAAAAACAGCCCCTGGAAAGACTCTTTGAATAGCTGCATCCCAAGCTGGATGATCTCCTGCCTGAAATTCCACGATCTTGACTCCTCCATGCGCTCTTCGGCATAACGTATCAGCCACTCCTGGAGTTCCATGTGATTGCCCAGGTCCTGGAACATACGATCCACTGCCTGGGAGAGAACCCTGGAATGGTCCAGCTCCAGGTTATACCCTGGCTGTATCCCGATTTCGCGTGTAAATGCCCTGATAACGGACTGGAAGAATTTATCGATGGTACCTACCGAGAAACCGGAGTAGTCATTCAGAATAGTATCCAGAAGCTCTCCGGCCCTGCGGCTGATAGAGGCTTCATCCAGGCCTGTGGCCTCAACGAGCTGCTTCATCTCCTCCATGCTCTCCCCTTTGCTATAATGCGATAGCGCTGAAAGCCTTCCCAGTATCCGATGCTTCATCTCACCCGCCGCCTTATTGGTAAATGTAACTGCCAGGATATGGCGGTGGATCCCCGGTTGCCTGTAGAGCAGTTTCAGGTACTCCATCGTCAGGGCAAAGGTTTTTCCCGAACCGGCAGATGCTTTATATATGTTCAGGGGGGGCATTATGTAAAGATAGAGATTGGATTGGTTAGAATTTCATATTTTTGTGGCAAAATCAAAACATTGGCAAAACGGGTTGTTGTAGGATTATCGGGAGGAGTAGACTCCAGTGTGGCTGCCTACCTCTTAAAGAGAGAGGGGTATGAGGTCATCGGGTTGTTTATGATCAACTGGCACGATAAAACCGGTGTGATCGATGCAGATTGCCCCTGGAACGAAGATGTGGTCTTTGCCGAAATGGTAGCTAAAAAACTGGAGATCCCTTTCCATGTGGTGGACCTGAGTGAACCTTACCGGGAACGGGTCATTGATTATATGTTCTCCGAATACCAGGTTGGCCGAACACCCAATCCCGATGTGCTCTGCAACCGGGAGATTAAGTTCGATGCGTTCCTGGAGGCGGCAGAGGCATACAAACCCGATTATGTGGCAACAGGTCACTATTGCAGAAAAGAGACCAGCACCATCAACGGAACAGAGATCTATCACCTCCTGGCCGGAGATGATCCCAACAAGGATCAGAGTTACTTCCTGTGCCAGCTGTCGCAGGAGCAACTTGCCAGAACTCTTTTTCCCATCGGGCACCTCCAAAAACCCGAGGTAAGGAAGATTGCCAGAGAGCAGGGACTGGCCTCTGCCGGAAAAAAAGATTCACAGGGAATCTGTTTCGTAGGGAAGGTACATCTCCCGGTTTTCCTGCAACAGAAACTGAAAGCCAGTGAGGGCAATATTTTTGAGATCCCTGCCGACCTCCCTCAATACAGTGCTGAAAAGCAGGATATCTCCAACCTGGAGGCGGTATGTACCCCCTGGAAATATGAGAGAGGAGATGGTGTATGGACCGGGAAACACCAGGGGGCCCACTTTTTTACTGTGGGACAACGGAAAGGTTTGAATGTTGGAGGAAAAACAGAACCACTTTTTGTGATCGCCACCGATGTGGTAAGCAACCGTATCTATGTGGGACAGGGACAATCCCACCCGGGCCTCTTCCGGCGCGGACTAAAAATTATCCCCGAAGAGATACACTGGGTAAGAAGGGACCTGGAGATGCTGCCCGGTGAGAACCGGGACTACCTTGTTCGGATCCGTTACCGGCAACCCCTCCAGAAGGGAACTCTGCGGATGACCGGTTCCGGACTCTATATCATATTTAAGGAGCCCCAGCGGGGCATTGCACCCGGACAATTTGCGGCATGGTACGATGGAGAAGAGCTGGTGGGATCGGGAGTAATCAACCAGTAAGAACAGGCTATTTTTTATGAAGGCCGCACTCTTTGTGCAGCTCACTTTCCCACCACCAACGACCGGAACGAATATCCTCTCCAGGCTCTATGGCCCGGGTACATGGCTCACAACCAATACTGGGGAATCCCCTGTCGTGCAGGAGATTATAAGGAATATTGTGTTTTTTGATATAGTCCCACACCTCCTTTTCGGTCCACCTGATCAGCGGGTTGATCTTCACCAGTCCGTTACTGGAATCCCACTCCACCAATTTGTTAAAAAACCTGGATACAGATTGGTCCTTCCGCAGTCCGCAAATCCATGCCTGCTTGCCATTGAATGCTCTGGGCAGCTGTGCCACCTTTCTGATGGAGCAGCACAATTTTCGATTCTCAACACTGTCATAAAAGAGGTTGATCCCATTGGCCGCCACCATCTCCTCTACCCTGGCAGGTTCTGGAAAATATGTTTTCATACGAATGCCGAAGTACTTATTGGTCCGGGCAATCAGGTCGTAGGTCTCCGGGAAGAGCCTGCCGGTATCCAGTGTAAAGACCTCCGTATCTTTCTTTTGACGAAGCACCATTTCGGTGATGACCTGGTCCTCCAGCCCAAGACTGGTTGAGAGCACGATATGTTCATTAAAATGCTGCAGGAAAAATCCAATCACACCCATCGGACTCTTATCCTTCAGCTCCTCATTCCATTGCGCTATCTGCGCCTCTAACTTATCAGTTAATTCCATGCTGTTATTGAAAAAGTATATCAGGTATAGGATTCCAACTTGCCCATATCGGTCCAGCTATCGCGATCGTGCCGGTATAGATAAACAGGATGAGTTTTTGCCAGCTCCAGGTAGAATGGCATCACAGGAAACCGTTTCTCCTTTGGGAAGAGGGCAAAAACCCTGGGATCCATAATATGAATGGCACTAAAGGCTATGGGAATAAGCCCTTCTGCTGTTGGGCCGGTGAGGATGGTCTCCCCGGTACGGTTATCACGCCACCCCTTTAAAAAACCCTCTTCGCTCATCAACAGGCTGCGGGTGGTTACCCGCTCCTTCACCGCCATTGTTGCAATGGCGCCACTCTTAAGATGGTCCAGGTACATGGCACGCAGATCGATATCACTCACAATATCCACATTATAAACCAGGAAAGAATCATTTCCGAAGAACCAGGAAGCCTTTGCAATTCCCCCCCCGGTATCGAGCAGTTCATCCTTTTCATGCGAAAAATCGATCCCGATCCCGAACTGATCCCTCTGCTTTACAAAATCGATGATCATTTCGGCATGATGATGCACATTGATAATGATCGAAGTAAAACCATTGGATTTCAGCTTTAATATGACCCGTT
>JAGLTY010000289.1 GCA_023135025.1 Bacteroidales bacterium
TGTACTGTACCATTCAGATGGATACTCCCTCCGCCAATTTGCTCGATCTCCTCCAGGTCCAGCACCCCCCTGAAGAGGTAATTCAACAGCTCCAATCCCTCGTTGGAGGCTGTATATGCAAAATCGACCCGTGGGGTTTCTCCAAAGTCAAGGCTACCCCAGGTCTCCAATTCAAGCCCTGAAACACTTAAGCTGCTGGGCTCAACCTTTATCATATGGGTCTCAGGGTCAAGGATGATGCTCCCTTTGAGCATAATATTCTTCTCTATTTGATCGTTGATTGTTTGATACTTAACTCTATTTATATCAATATCAACTTCAAGGGCAGCCATGACCTCTCCTGAAAGGTAGCTGAAACTGCTCTCAAACCGGTTCACCTCCATACTCACATGTTCGTCCATGACCTGATTATCCATAAGGGCACGAACATTGATAAACTCAATCTTATCCAGATTAATGGCAAGAGGGGACTTTTTCTCAGTAGTATCCTTTTCAATTTGTGCCCCAAACCTGATCCCCAGTGCATGCTCCAGATTGCTTACCGAGTCTTTGTAAACCTTTATATGCACAAATCCATCTTTTAGCCTGGCCTCCGAAACCATGATGCCACCTCTTATCAGCTCTACCAGATCCAGCGTAACACTTATCTCTTCCAGCGCGAGTATGGGCTCCTGATTGGCAGAGTCTACAGTCAACTCCTTTTCATAATATTTTACCTCCTGAAGTTGAAGTGTAATATCCGGAAAATTCAGGAAAGGAATCAGGTTCATCTGCTCCATCTGCACCTCTCCGGGTTGTTGTTCATTCAGGTAGGTCACAGCCCTATTCAAGAAATAGTCCCGTCCCAGGTAAAAAACCAGGGTCGTGATCAGGACCAATGAAAAGATCCCCATAATAATCCACCCCCCTATTCTGAGGATTCTGACTTTTCGTTTAGCCATTTTTTAAAATATGATGAATTAATTACCGAAATTAGTAATAAGCATGCAATACACACGAACCTTTTCTTAAAATGGTTCGTATACATCTTTGAATATCTCTGCATCTTATTGTATTTTTGCAGGATAACTGATAAACTCTTATGAAAAAAAGAAATATAGTGATTGCAGCTGTGGTTGTGCTGGCTATGGGAGTTCTTCCGGCATGCGACATCATTGAAGAGTGTGGTACCTGCGAACTGGTCACAGAGGATGCCGATGGTAATAAAACTTATGGGACACCCCTGCCCTTCTGTGGAGATGATTTAACGGATAAGGAGAATGCACCTCCTGTTACTATCAACGGGATTACCACTTACTGGAACTGTTATTAGGCTTTCACACCGATAATCACCACATCATCAACCTGCTCTACCTCTTTCCGGTAATCTTTAAATACCTCATCCAGCCGATTCCCCTGCTCAATCATGGAGAGGCCCTGAATGGTGAGTAGCAGGTTTCTGAAATTTTTGGCAAGGAATTTCTTTTGTGCCGGACCTCCAAACTGGTCAGCAAATCCATCCGAAAAAGTATAAAAGGTATCTCCCTTTTTCAACTCAAGCTGATGCAATGAAAAGGGATCCATTACATCATGAATGGCAACAGGCATTTTATCTCCTTTAATCTGTGTGAGCAGACCATCAGATACCAGGTAGAGCGGATTATTGGCTCCGCTGAATTGCAGCTGAAGTGTTCTCCTGTCGAACAGGCAGACGGTCATATCCATTCCATCTTTGAGGATGCTTCCGGTCTCCTGCTTCAGTGCTTCAATAATTTTATCGCGTAAATTATTCAGGATCAGGTCAGGCCTGCTGATCTCCTTTGAGATGATAATTTCATTTAAGAGGCTGATTCCCAGCATACTCATAAATGCACCAGGAACACCGTGACCTGTACAATCGGCTGTGACAATCAGGTACTTCCCTTTAATCTCCTCTGCCCAGTAAAAATCCCCACTCACAATATCCCTGGGTTTAAATAATACAAAATGCTCCAGGCTGTGGGAGAAGAGTTCCAGGGAAGGAAGGATGGCGGTCTGGATCATCTTTGCATACTCTATGCTATCAGTGATATGTTTCTTTTGATAGGCAATCTGGTCCCTCTGGGCCTGCAGGAGTATATTGGCCCTCTTCTTATTCCGGTAATTTCGCCAGATGAAGTAACCCAAACCGAATACCAGCAAGAGAGCCAGGACAACTGCAAGAATGATAATTTTCTGTTTCTGAATAGCCTCTGCCTGCAATACAATCTTTTCATCCTGTCTCCTGATCTCCTCCTCTTTAAGCGAAATGGCCTCCTCTTTTGTGCTGATGCTCAGCTCCTGATCGGCTAAAATCTCTCGCTGCTGGCTCACCTCCTTTACCTGGGCATCAATGGTCATGCTCTGGGATTCAATCTCTCCCTCCTGAATCTTAAGTACTGCTGTTTTCTGTTTAATCTCAGTTTCCCTATCTTCAATTTCACTCCTCAGCTTCTCAAGAGTCTCCCTGTTATCCCCGATTAACACCTCCTGATCGCGTATCTGATCCTGCTGCTGTTCAATCAACAGGTACTGCTGTTCGGTAATGCTTTTCTCAAGTTCCAGTTCACCTTCCGTGACCTCATAAAGAGACTCCCAATCCTCCCGGGTCTTAATGGCCTGGGAGAGGAACAACTCATTTACATAGAGGCCCTCCTGAATCATTAACTCCTCATTTGCCTCAAATCTGGGTTCGCCATCAATCACCACGAAATTGATCATGGATGACTTGAACGGGTAGCCTTCAGAGATCAGGAGAGTATTGGCACCCTTGATTTTCTCTATCACTTCATCGATCTGAAACCCATCCTCCCGGTTCAAAAAAACCACCTGTCCGGACTGTAGATTTTGAATATTGGTGCAAACTCTTATGACAATCGGTTTTCCCTGTATCTCTTTTCTGGTCTTTGATAATTTATCAAGATCAAAATAAAGATCCGAATCATTATCCAGAGCCGTAATAATAAATTCCTCCCGCTCCTGGATAGAATCATTGAAAAGAACATACCTGGAGATGTCCAGTATAAAGAGGGACCTGGTTTCATTGGTAAACCCCTGCTGTGCAAATATTGTGGGTGCTGATAATGTAATAAGTACCAGGATCGCCAAATTCCTGAAGCGTTTCATAGATCCCTTATTCAGTGAACACTGGTCAAATTAACTATTTTTTTTTACTATTGCAGCATAGACACTCCACCCAATGAACCCAATAATCATAGTTCTCTGCATTTTTGGAGCCACACTACTCATACTTTTCCTTCCGTTTAAAGGAGCCCGCTCCTTTATTTTATATCGCCCGGTTAAAAGAGTACATGAAGCCGATGTGGTCCTCTCAAGAAAGTTGCTGACTCCTGGCAGTGAAATGTATGAATCATATTATAACCTTCACCCGGAATTCCGCCCCGCAGATGACCGGTCAAGAGGAGTTCCAGGACTTCTGGACAACCGGGCCC
>JAGLTY010000029.1 GCA_023135025.1 Bacteroidales bacterium
AGATCATGCTGGGCACCGGGGCTATGTAAGAGGTCACTCCCATTTTGCGCATAAGGTTGATGACATTTTCAGGATTGAAATTTTTAAACAGCCAGGCAGAAACCCAATTATGGGAGGTGGCCAGCCCCCATTTCAGGGAGACCATCTTTCCGGCAAAAATATTGCGGCCCGGTGCATCTGGTGTATAGGTGGAATCATTCACTACATCCTTAAATGTAATAGGAACCAGCGGAATCATTTGACAGGGCGAATAATTCTCCTGCATAGCCAACATGTATAAAAAAGGCTTTATTGTAGATCCTACCTGGCGGCGACCCTGGTAAACATGTTCATACTGGAAATAGCGGTAGTTGTGACCCCCCACAAAAGCTTTCACAGCTCCATTGGCAGGATCCATGGCCATAAATCCGGCCCTCAGGATATGCTTCATATACCTGATGGAATCCATGGGTGTCAACACTGTATCGATGGAACCGTTCCAGGAGAACAGTTTCATATCAACCGGCTTATTAAAGGCCATTAAAACAGAGTCCCAGGGAACACCCCTGGCTGCCATCGACCTGTAACGATCAGTCTGCCTTACAGTACGATTTAGGATCAGGTTGCTCTCCCCCCGGGATAGATCTTCGAATGGGGCATTGGACCTTCCATCCTTTTCATAAAAAAAAGCGGGTTGAAGATAATCCTTCATCTGCGCCTCAACAGCCTCCTCGGCATATTGCTGCATTTTAAAATTCACAGTCGTATAGATCCTTAAACCATCCCGGTAAAGATCGTACTGTGTGCCATCGGGTTTGTAGTTCTTATTGATCCATCCATAAAGCTTGTCGTTGGCCCAACGCAAAGAATCCCTCCTGTACCGTTCCCAGGCCAGCACTCCGGCTCCTTTGTTCGGTGGAGTCGGGTTGGATCTGTTCATAAATTTCGAAAGGAATGTCCTGAAATGCTTGGCATGGCCGGTCAGGTGACTGGCCAGGTTATAATCCACACTGATGGGCATCTGTTTCACCGAATCAGCCACTTCCTGGGAGAGACTCCCATACTTCACCATCTGATTTATAACCGTATTTCTGCGGGTAAAAGAGCGTTCAGGATTGATTCTTGGGTTGTAGGCCGTAGGAGCCTTTAGCATACCCACCAGGATGGCTGCCTGATCGATGGTCAGAGAATCTGGTGTGGTATTAAAAAAGGTCCTTGAAGCCGACTTGATCCCCACAATGGATTCACCCCCGAAGGGAACCGTATTCAGATACATGGCCAATATCTCATTTTTGGAATAGCTTCTTTCAAGCCTTACCCCGGTGTTCCACTCTTTGAATTTATTTATTACCAGGTGACCTGCCCTTCCAATTTCTGTTCGATTGATGGTCGTATCCCTGGGGAAAAGGTTTTTAGCCAGCTGTTGGGAAATGGTGCTGCCCCCTCCTTCATCCTTTCCAAGCAAGACCGATTTTATCAGAACACGTATGAGGCTGCGAAGGTCAATTCCGGAGTGCCTGTAATACCTGACATCTTCCGTGGCCACAAGTGCATCCACAAGATGGGGAGCCAGCTCCTCATAGTTCACATAGGAGCGGTTCTCAATAAAATACTTCCCCAGTACCGCCCCATCCTCAGTAATCAGCTCGGATGCCAGGTTGGATTGTGGGTTTTCAAGACGGGCAAAATCTGGTATAAAACCGAGTTTCCCATGGCCTATTAAAACCATTATTACAGTGAACAATAGCACCGCTAGAGTGTATAGTGTCCAGAGGATGATTAAATATTTTGTAGTTTTGCCGGGTTTATTGTCCATGGCCAGCTCTATTTTGGGTCAAAAATAGTAATTAATAAGTTATTTTGTATTCAATTCGTAAACGAAGGACTCGTAAAAAAATGATAAAGAATCTTGTAATAGTAGAGTCGCCTGCCAAGGCTAAAACCATAGAACGGTTCCTTGGAGAAGCCTATACCGTCAAATCCAGTTTTGGCCATATCAGAGATCTGGCCAAGAAAAACCTGGGAATCGATGTTGAAGGAGGATTTACCCCGCAATACATTGTTCCAGCCGACAAGAAAAAGATTGTGAGCGAACTGAAGAGCCTGGCCAAAAAGTCCGAAATGGTCTGGCTGGCCACTGATGAGGACCGTGAAGGGGAGGCCATCGCATGGCACCTTTTCGAGGAGCTGCAGCTGGAAAAGGAAAAAACCCGCAGGATCGTATTTCATGAAATTACCAAAGACGCCATACTGAAAGCCCTTGAGAGTCCACGGTATATCGATACCCACCTGGTGAATGCCCAACAGGCAAGAAGAGTACTTGACCGGTTGGTCGGATTCGAACTCTCCCCGCTGTTATGGAAAAAGGTAAAGCCCTCTCTTTCTGCCGGAAGGGTACAGTCGGTGGCAGTTAAACTGATTGTTGAAAAAGAGCGGGAAATACAGAAATTCAGTCCGAAAAAGTATTTTCGCGTGACCGGAAAGTTCTCCGTCCCAAATGGAAAGGGAGGGCAAATCCAACTTAAAGCTGATCTTTCAAAACGTTTCGAAAGCCTGGAAGAGGCCGAAACATTTCTTTCAAAGTGCCAGTCCAGTGAGTTCACAGTCAACACTGTTGAGAAAAAGCCTCTGAAGAAATCGCCCGCACCACCGTTTACCACCTCCACTCTTCAGCAGGAAGCCAGCCGAAAACTGGGTTTTTCAGTAAACCAGACGATGTCGGTGGCACAGCGGCTCTATGAATCGGGAAAGATCACCTATATGAGAACCGATTCGGTTAACCTCTCCAAACTGGCTATCGGAACCGCCGCAGGAAAAATTAAAGATGCCTTTGGTGAAAAATACCTGAAAACCAGGAACTTCACCACGAAATCTAAAGGGGCCCAGGAGGCTCACGAAGCCATCAGGCCCACCTACATGGATCGATCTGCCATCGAAGGTAACAGAACAGAACAGCGGCTGTATGAATTGATCTGGAAAAGAACCCTTGCCTCGCAAATGAGTGAAGCACAGCTTGAAAAAACCACCATCTCCATCGTGGTCTCTGGTGCACCTGAACGGTTTATTGCCACAGGTGAGGTTCTGATATTTGATGGTTTCCTGAAAGTCTATATGGAATCCACTGATGATGAGCAGGAGGAGGAGGCAAAAGGGCTGCTTCCCCCTGTAAAAACTGATGATAAGCTGAACCGGGAGATTATTGAGGCCACAGAAAAAACAACCATACAACCGGTCAGGTATACAGAGGCCAGCCTGGTAAAGAAAATGGAAGAGCTGGGAATTGGCCGACCCTCCACCTATGCTCCAACCATCTCCACTGTCCAGCATAGAGAGTATGTAATAAAAGAGGATCGAAAGGGAGTTGAACGTGAAATGGTGCAGCTGGTCCTGAAAGGTGATTCTCTGTCGCAGCAGAATATCAAGGAGAAATATGGCTATGAGAAAGGAAAACTGTTCCCCACCGATATCGGAATGATTGTTAACGATTTCCTGGAGCAGAATTTTCAGAACATCATGAACTTCAATTTCACCGCTTCCGTCGAAGAGGAGTTTGATGAAATTGCCGAGGGAAACAAGGATTGGCCCAGCATGATCGAACGTTTCTACAAACCCTTTCACAACAAGGTTGATGCAGCCACTCAAACCTCAGAACGGTCCAAAGGGGAGAAGATTCTGGGAGAAGATCCCAAATCGGGAAAACCTATTAGTGTAAAAATTGGACGTTTCGGACCCATTGCACAGATTGGGGAGGCCAGCGATGAGGAGAAGCCCAGGTTCGCCAGTCTCTTAAAAGGCCAGAGCCTGGAAACCATCACACTGGAAGAGGCACTTGAGCTTTTTAGACTGCCCCGTACACTGGGTCAGTTTGAAGATGAGGAGCTGATTATCGGTGTTGGGAAATATGGACCGTATGTTCGACATAAATCGAAGTTTTTCAGTCTTTCAAAAACCGACGATCCCTTTGCCATTAAACAGGAACGTGCCATTGAGATCATCATAGAGAAGCGTGCCCAGGAGGAGAACAGGAATATTAAACAGTTTGATGAAGAGCCGGGGCTGCTGATTCTCAATGGTCGTTATGGTCCCTATATCTCATTTAATAAGAAGAACTATCGGATTCCCAAAAGCAGGAAACCTGAAGAGCTGACCCTTGAGGAGTGTCGGAAAATTATTGAAAAGGCTGGCTCTCGCGTTAAAAAGTGAAACTTATAAACCGCACCCCATGGACCTGAATGGATATTTCGACCCTGTTAGCCTGGAGAGGCCCGAATTCGAATACCTGGATCACAATGAATCTTTCAGCCATCATATATCGGTTCACACGCCCGACCATCCTATTCGTGAACTGGATAAACACCAGGTTGTCCTCCTGGGTGTTCCGGTTGATAGCAACGGATTTATTAAGGGGAGTAAAGATGCACCCAACCATATTCGTAGTAAGCTGTACCAGCTCCGGAAAATAGAGAGGAATCTGAAAATCTATGATCTGGGTAATGTAAAAAACGGGGGGTCGGTAAACGACACTTATTTTGCTCTGAGGGACATCCTGCTGGAGCTCAGAGAGCGGGAGATTACCACAATTATTTTCGGGGGATCGCAGGACCTGAGCCGTGGAGTCTTTCTTGCCCTTGAAAAACATGAGGGGCCACACCAGATTCTTACTATTGACTCCATGCTCGATTTTTCTATGAAAGAGGATCTGTTGAATTCCCGAAACTACCTGAACCAGGTTGTGAACTCTTCCGGGCTAAAACAATTTAGCCTCACCAACCTGGGGCACCAGGCATGCTTTGTCACCGAAAGCCAGCTCCAGCAGCTGGAGAAGTCGTTCCTGGAAAGCATTCGCCTGGGAGAGGCACGAAAAGAGATCAAACAGGCCGAACCTCTGATACGAGATTGCGAATTCATCGGTATAGACATGGGAGCTGTCAGACATGCGGATGCTCCAGGAGCGTCAACCCCTTCTCCCAATGGGTTTTTTGGGGATGAGCTTTGTCAGATTACCAGGTATGCCGGATTGAGTGAACAGGCCAATATACTAGGCTTTTTTGAGCTTAATCCATCATCTGATATTAACGGCCAGACGGCCCACCTGGCTGCACAGGCTGCCTGGTATTTTCTTGAGGGGCTCACTCACCGTATACGCGAAAATCCTGTGGATACTCCCGAGCATATAAAAAAGTTTATTGTTACGCTGAACGCTGCCGGACACGACATTCTCTTTCATAAAAGCACCCTCTCTGAAAGGTGGTGGATGGAAATTCCTGTTAAGAATCCTGCCACAGGTTATAACTTTTTTGTCTCCTGCTCGTATGAAGATTACCAGCATGCCTGTAATCAAGAGATACCGGACCGCTGGTGGCGCTTTTTGAACAGGTTGGGTAATGAAAAAGAATAACCTACGTTTATCTATTATGACAGGAGGTTGAAACGATTTTGTAAAAAGAGCTGAAACCCCTGAGTTTATAAACATTCTGGTATTAATAAAATTTGTGATCTAGAACTATTTTTGCTTATTTTAACAATGCTAAAAAGCCGTAGAAACGAAGCCCTGAATTGAGTTAACCAGACCATGAAGAGATTGGTGTATATAATTGTTTTTGGAGCTGTTTCACTGAATGTCCTGTCACAGCAGGATCCGAAATTCAGCCAGAATATGTTCCTTGCTCCGTTTTACAATCCCGGAGCAGCTGGAAGCTCAGATAAAATTTGCCTGGCAGCTGCATTTCGCAATCAGTGGACAGGGCTTCCGGATGCACCTGTTACCACTGCTTTCACAGCCAATATGCCGGTTCATTTACTGGGAAGAACTCATGGAATTGGACTAACACTGATGAATGACAACCTGGCATTTAACAATGATTTTCTTGTTAGTGCAGTATATGCCTTCAGGATCGACCTGGGACAGGGAAGCCTGGGAATCGGTGCCAACCTTGGGCTGGCCAACCAGGCTTTAACCCCGGACTGGAACGGTGCCGACATTATCACACCCGATACGGATGATGCCATCCCTAAAAATGGCGGAAGCATTTTCGGTTTTGATATGGGACTTGGGGCATTTTATAATACTGATAATCTATATGTTGGCGTTTCAATCACCCATCTGAACCAGACCTCTTTTGACTATCCGGAAGATGTCGCTGAATCAAAACTGATCAGGCACTATTACCTGATGGCAGGATACAACATCCAGCTTGCCAATCCAATGTTTGAGATTATGCCTTCACTGATGGTCCAGACCGATGGAAGATCCAACCTGATCTATCTGAATACCAACCTTAGATACAATAAAAGGTTCTGGGGAGGAGTTTCCTATTCTGTGGGGGGTGCTTTGACAGCACTTTTTGGCATAGAAATGATGAATGGAATCAAGATCGGTTATTCATATGATTTTGAACTTTCACCACTTCTGAAATACAATAGTGGGTCTCATGAAATTACTGTTCGATATTGCTTCGATCTCAGTGTTGACAAGAGTCCCCAAAAATATAAGAGTATAAGATTTTTATAATTATTATTTATCTATATTAGATTGTTTTTTATAAAAAAAACAGTTCGTATAAAGTTGATTTGCATCTATTAAGCGAAATGCTATGAAACAAATAGTGATATTAGTTGGTATTGCGATTTTCATCGGTGGTTGTGGTTCATACAATACCGGAGAATTGGTCGGAGTTGAAGGTAGAAAAGCTTATTCTGAACCTGATCCTTTTGGAATGGTGGCGGTCCCCATGGGATCATTTTCCATGGGTGCCAGTGATCAGGACGTCACATGGACCCAGAATACCATGACCAGAACCGTGGCGGTTGATGCTTTCTGGATGGACGAAACTGAAATCACCAACAACGAATACCGACAATATGTGTACTGGGTTCGTGATTCCATCATCAGAAAAGAGCTTGCCATGCAGGGCATTGAGGACTACATCTTGAAAGATAGAGATGATCAGCCCTTCGAGGATGTCAATGGCGATCCCATCATTGACTGGAATACACCGCTTGATCCATCCAAGGATAAAGAGGGGAATATTCAACAGATTATTGAAGACCTGGGTATATACTATTCAGGTGAAGATCGTCTTTCGCTCTATTTCAGGGAGATCAATCCGACCAAACTTATCTATAACTATTACTGGATAGACCGTGTTCAGGCCGCCAAGCCTGCCAATAGTTTCCGCCTCGATTATTCTGGTAACTCCGCAGAGCCAATAGTACAATACGGAGGAACAATCACCAGGCCCAATGGCGAACAGGAAGAGGTCACAGGGCGTTCTTCATTTGTGAACAGGGACTGGGTCCTGGTCTATCCCGATACACTGGTCTGGGTAAAGGATTTTACATTCTCCTTTAATGAACCCATGACCAACCTCTATTTCTCCTCCCCCTCGTATGACAACTACCCGGTGGTTGGGGTTACCTGGAAACAGGCCAAGGCTTTCTGTATCTGGAGAACCAACTATCTGAACCAGGCGCTTATTAAAAGCGGACAGACCATTGTACAGGACTACAGGTTACCCATTGAGGCTGAATGGGAATATGCAGCCAGGGGAGGTCTCGATCACAGCATGTATCCATGGGGCGGAGTTTATCTGAGGAATAAACTGGGTTGTTTTATTGCCAATTTTAAGCCATTGCGTGGTAATTATACCGACGATGGTTCCATGTATCCTGCCAGGGTTGCGTTCTACGGTGTACCCAATGAATTTGGTCTTTACGACATGGCGGGTAATGTGGCTGAATGGACTATTACTGCATATGATCCTTCAGCATATGTGTTTTCTCACGATATGAATCCTTATTATAATTACGAAGCCAAACCCGATGATCCACCCGTAATGAAGCGGAAGGTAATCAGGGGTGGATCCTGGAAAGACGTTGCCCGTTATCTCCAGGTAAGCACCCGCGATTATGAGTATCAGGACACTACCAAATCTTACATCGGTTTTAGATGCGTACGTTCATATTTAGGTGATCAATAATTAAATACTTTATATAATGGGAATTACAGAATTAGTTCAAAGTTCGGGCTGGAAGAGTTTCACGGCTAAACTCTATGGCTTTGGAGCCTCCATTGTAATTATTGGAGCACTCTTTAAAATCCAGCACTGGCCTGGAGCAGGTATTGCATTGGCCTCAGGACTTATAATTGAATCGATTATCTTCTTTTTCTCAGCATTTGAACCGCTGCATGAAGAACTGGACTGGACCCTGGTTTATCCGGAACTGGCCGGTATGTCCGATCCAGATGAAATTGATGAATATAAGGAGCAGGCCATTGCAGACAGGAATGTTGGACTTCAGAAATTTGACGAGCTTTTCGAGCAATCCCAGATCAATGCAGAGGATGTGAGGAGCCTGGGTAAGCACCTGAACACCATCTCAACCACCACGGAGACCATCGGCGATATCACCACAGCCTCCCTGGCCACCAAGGAGTATTTTGACAAAATGGGTAATGCCGCACAGAACATGGACAATGTGGCTACAGCTTATGGCACCAATACAGGTGAGCTGAATGAATCAGTCTCAACCCTGGCCGCATCCTACAAAAATACCGCCAGTATGATCGATACAAAGGGCAAGGATATTGCTGACAAATTTTCAGCTTCAAGTTCAAACCTGACCGCTACCTACGAAGCCATGTCGGGCGAAGTGAAAGAGGAGCACTCCAATATCTCACAGAGCCAGAAGCAGTTTAACCAGCAGCTTGAGACGCTGAACAAAAATCTTGGTGATCTGAATCTCTCCTACGCCGACCAGGTTAAAGGAAGCAAGGATCACCTGCAGGGAACTGCCGGCGTTTACAGTGGATTGAATGAAATGATTGCCAGCCTGCAGGCCTCTGTTGAGGAGACACAGAAATATAAGAATGAGATTGTGAAGCTCAGCGAGAGTCTTTCTGAATTAAATAATGTTTACGGCAATATGCTCACGGCCATGAGCATTAGAAAAAAATAATAATCCTTAATCCTGCTCTATGGCACACGGTAAAGAGACACCGAGACAAAAAATGATCGGCATGATGTATTTGGTGCTGACAGCGATGCTGGCACTGAATGTATCAAAAGAGGTGCTGGATGCATTTACCCTGGTGGATGGAGGGCTCACAACAACCATTCAAAATTTTGCGGCCAAAAATGAGGGCCTCTATGACAAGTTCAACATAGCCTACGAGCAGAACCCGGAGAAGGTAGGTGACTGGAAAATAAAGGCTGAAGAGCTAAAGACCCGTTCCGATGAGTTATATGAATTCATGAACGAGTGTAAGATAGAGATTGTTTCCAAAAAAGATACGGATGCAATTCATGACGGAGAGGTTTACCTGGCTGACGTTAAGAGCAAAGACAATACCAACTTTCCCGCGGAAATAATGATCGTGAATAATAAAGGGGCTGAACTCAAGCAGCATATCGAAGCGCACAGGGAGTTTCTGCTTTCCATGATCGAGGATAAGGAGAAGTATGCCAACGCGGTGGCGTCCATTGAAGGAATTCTGAGCACCGAGGTGCCTGAAGATTTTCATCGCAACAAAAAGAGGGGGGCAACCCCCACCTGGGAATCCACCTATTTTGAACACCTTCCGCTTGCTTCGGTTATTACACTGCTTTCCAAAATGCAGGGCGATGTCCGGAATGTGGAAGCAGAGATGCTCAACTTCCTGCTGGGACAGGTGGATGCGGGCGACTTTAAGGTGAATGTGATTGAGCCGGTTGTTATTGCAAAATCAAACTATGTGTTCAAGGGCGTGCCCTACCATGCAGAAGTATTTCTCGCAGCCTATGATTCAACCAACATACCTGAGGTAAAGTTGGATAACGGAACCCTTCTTGAAACACAAGGCGGTAAGGGAATTTACGAAATCTCCTATAACAGCATTGGTATTAAGAAGTGGGGGGGAGTCATCTCCATTGAAAAGGATGGCCAGGTGACTAGCAAACCCTTTACAGCTGAATTTGAAGTGGCAGAATCCAATGCCACCGTTTCAGCCACTGGGATGAATGTATTCTACCGTGGAATTCCAAACCCGGTTGAAATTTCTGTGGGTGGTGTGGCTGAAAGAGATGTAATAGCTCAAATCTCATCAGGTAATATCAAACGGGTTGGTGCAGGAACCTACCAGGTCAAACCGGGTGCAGGAAAAAATACAGCAACAGTAAGCGTATATGCCACTATCGATGGCAAGAGGAAA
Organism: Bacteroidales bacterium; assembly: GCA_023135025.1. GTDB lineage: Bacteria > Bacteroidota > Bacteroidia > Bacteroidales. Next base: position 10,169 of record JAGLTY010000029.1, read on the forward strand.
CTGATGAGCCGTGCGGACTTCAGGGTATACGATCTTCCCAAGCCCGATGCGGTAGTGGAAGGGGTTCCTGGCTCCTCAGGAGCCCTTACCGTTGGTAAACTCTCTCAATTGCAAAATGTAAGGGCCGAAGCCAAAGACTTTGTATTTGAAGTAGAGTATAAAGTGCTATCATTTGAAGTGGCTTTCATGGGTTCGGGTGGAATCTGGAGTTCCATGCCCTCCAACAACGATCGTTTCACTTCTCAGCAAAAAACATTGTTCCGTCAGCTCAGGACCGGTCAACGGGTTATGATTGAAAGAATCAAGGCCACCGGGCCCGACGGTATTTTGAGAAACCTAAATAATATTACCATAACAGTTCGATAAGATGAAGGCAAGAAGGTATATATTTGGAACAGCAATTCTGGCAATTTTCACATTGTCCTTATCTGCTCAGAATCCGGTGAACACGTCCGTTACCCCGGGAAATGCACCGGTAATCACCGCCTATACTCCCTCAACGGATGTATATAAATCCGAAACAATTATTCCGGAAAAGAAACCGGTACCCTATAGCTATATTCGTGAATCCGATGTCATGTGGGCTAAAGATGTATGGAGGACCATTGACCTCAGGCAGCGTCAGAATATGCCACTGCGTTACCCCCTTGAGGGAACCATGAGCGATGGTGAGAGATACAGCCTCTTTGGGCTCTTGATGGAAGGGATCAAAACGGAAGAGATTACTCCCTATGAATTCAATGTCATTACCAGCTGGAAAGATCCCTTTTCAGTGGTCACCAATCTGGAAGATATATATCGTCGATCAGGTGGCGATACCATCTACGATAATGATGGCAATTTTGAAAGCGTTCAGCAGGGTATGACCAATATCCTTCAGATCCAGATTCAGGAGATGTGGTTCTTTGATAAGCAAACCTCCACCATGAATGTCCGTATTGTGGCAATTGCTCCTGTCTTTTATAGTTTCTATGATGAGTTCAACCAGCCACTGCCCTCACCCAGGCCCATGATTCCATTCGTGGTACATTTCCCGCAATGTCGCAGGTTATTTGCTACTCATTCGGTATATAACCCGAACAATGATGCCCAGTCTATGTCTTTTGATGACCTCTTTATGCAGCGTCGTTTCTCCAGCACCATTATTGCTGAATCCAATGTATTTGGAAACCGCATGCTAACCGATTACAAACTGGGTCAGGATGTATTGCTTGAGGCTGAGCGGATCAAAAATGACCTGTTTATCATGGAACATGATCTCTGGGAGTACTAGAAATCTCCAAACCCTTATAAAAAAAGCCGCATCCACCACGATGCGGTTTTTTTATGTCCCAATTTTCGTATCTGCTCGTATATATTGAGAACATAAATGTGATGGAAAGGAAGCATGTTATCCCATCAGGCTTACCAATGCGAAGGTGTTTCGGATACCGAAGCCTTAGCCAGCCGAAGGCTGGGTGCAGCGAGGTGCTGAAATACCGAGCTACACCATATCCTCCCCAATCTCGGTTTTGATATCGGTAACGTACTGCTTGATCTTCTGCTCATCTTCGCGCTTACAGACCAGGATGACCTTTTCATTCTGTACGACTA
>JAGLTY010000290.1 GCA_023135025.1 Bacteroidales bacterium
TCCACATGTTTCAGATACTTCCCAAAAGTATCCAGGTCATACCCATAGTAACCCATCTCGGTCATGGCCTGGTAGAAAAAGGGCCTGTATTCAATAATAAACTGGTCCGAGAAGTAGTCGAATCCGGCCACGCGGTTCATATGTTCAATCACCTCGGAGGGCTGAGCAGCCTTACCGGGGATCTTCTTCAATGGAACATATCCCCACTGCCAGAATGCAAATGAGTACTCCAGCACACAATACTCATAAGCCTTTTCCACTCCATCTGCCAGCTCATAAGTATACCCTTTATCCTCTGAGAACGATTTGAAGGCATCCAGGTACTTCTCCTGGTTTTTCAGGGTCATTTTCTGAAACTTTTTCACTCTCCTGCGCTCCCTTGAACTTCCCACATTGTCGAGGAAAGAGTAGATACGATCATCTTCAAGTCCAAAATTCAGCGGAGCCACATAGGGTACCCTTACGTCCACATCCTCTGGATAGTAATAACTGTGGTACATGACTGTTTGTCCCCCTTTACTGATCCCTGTTGAGATCCATTGCCCGGGGTAGAGCTCCTTAAACATGGTAACGATCCGGTGATGATCCGAAGCGGCCTGCCAGGTATCCAGGTAGTTCCAGTTGATGCTGTCAGGAACGCTCCGGCCAAAGTACCTGTGCTCCACCATCACCTGGTTGCAACTTAACTCCGAGGTGATCTCCGAGGTATAGTAGTATTTTGCATCATAACCTGCTGTGATCATCACCACCGGTTTTGAAGGATCAACATGAGAGATATAGACCCGTTGTCTGAATGTTCCTCCATCGGGATTGCAATGATCGATGGGCTGTTCAATCATCACCTCCAGGATACGCTCAAAGGTCGATTCATTTTGAATGGTCCGTACCTCTTTTACCTCTTTTCGGGTTAAAAAATCATCCAGACTGACAGCAGCCAGGGTCTGTAAAACGACAAAGACCAACAGGGCACCTGTAAGGAAAAACTTCTTCATAGGGGAGCAAAAATAGATATTTTTTTTAAATCAGCGATTTAGCCTGTATACAGGGTAACGCATATAGGTTGCCTCCGACCAGGGGGATCTTTCGTAGATAAATCTGAGCTGAGAATAACCATTCCTTTCAAAATCGGGATCCTCTCGCCTCTTCTCCTTCAACTCCCTCTTTAACCGGGGATCATTTTTTAGCAATTCTTCAGCTGTCTCTTCAAAGATGTAAGGGGAGAAGTACTCATTTCTGAAAAGTACCTCATCGAAAAAATTCCAGTTGAAGAAGGAGTCATACCCCTCCGGTTCGAGGGTCTGCACCAGGTAATCAATGGCCCTCTGCCTGGTTGGGATGATCCAGTCGCCGGTGAGAAGCTGCACCTTTTCAGTCACCTTCCTGGTCTCTATACCGTAGTGCATGTAGTGTCCGTTATAGGGCTGCTTCACTGTTTCATACTTTTCGATATAATAGATATCTGCTTCAATGATGCTATCGGTTGTTAACTGCTCCATCTCCACCCCGTTCAGTTGAAGACGTTCCACCACCTCTTTCCATGCAGAGGGAAGGATATAGTAGTCAGGCACAGTGGCAGTTAACACAGGTTTAAAGTATTTGTAATAGGGAATCTCTTTTTCCCAGGGATCGCTCCTGTCGTAGCAATAGCGCTGTTGTCCGGTTACCTTGCTTTTCCTCTGTTTTACTGTATAACCTTTGAAATAGATCAGGTCATACCTGGAGGTGTCCAGTGCCCACTGAAGGGTGAACTCCTGGCGGTTCATCTTCTCCTGCCATGCCTGTCTCTTTACCTCTGCCAGTTCTTTGCCATACATACCGCTGAACCGCAATGTTTCCCTTAACAGGTGCCAGGTGGAGAGCACCCTCTCTTCAAATGGTTTGAACATATGTGTCTCCACGGTAAAGGCAAAGGTGTTGAAGAGGCTGACATAACCGGAAGTGTACCTGGGGTAGTCCATAAATGCAAGGATCCCATGGTCGGGCGACTGTTTGAAGCTCCAGATGTAGGGACTCATCAGATAGGGTGAGCGCTCCATTCCTTCGAAAAGAAAGGGCAGCAGGGTGGAGTCCAGAAACCTGGCCTGGGATGGTTCGTGGCGCTGGCTGTGACTGTTAATCAGGGTGATGGTATAGGGGTAGTCGGCACCATTGGAAGTATGTGTGTCCACGAAAATATCTGGATTCCAGCTTCTTAGCAGTGGCACAAGCGACTGTGTGTTTTTCGAATCAAGTTTGATAAAATCACGATTCAGATCCAGGTTTCGCGCATTGCCCCTGAATCCATGTTCTACCGGTCCGTTCTGGTTGGCCCGGTGAAAGGATCCGCGGTTGAGGGCACCCCCCACGTTGAAGAGAGGGACAATGGCTACCACGGTATTGTCGAGGTAATGCTCACAGCTGTCTCTACCCGACAGGAGATCGCTGGCCAGTTTCAGGCTTGCATCCACACCGCAGGGCTCCCCAGGGTGGATCCCGTTGTTGATAAAGAGGATGTTTTTACCCGATTCACGGATCTGCTCCGGTGAGAAGTTGTGACCACGGTCTATAACAAACAGGTGAAGGGGTCTCCCGGCATCGGTCCACCCCGCCTGGAGCAACCTGGCATCTTCGTACTGCTCATCCAGCCATTGATACATTCGGATGGCCTCCTGCCAGGTGACCGTCTCATTGTTTTCGTATTTCAACTCTACCTGGGCTCTGACCGGTAGGATGAAACCGGCAATCAGGATCGATACTGCCAGCAGGTGGGCTGCGAGATATCTATAATCGTGCTTGCTCCAGTTCATCTTCCAGTTTTCTAAAGTAGTTGGTTACCTCTCCTGGGGCCCCGTCCATAGCCGTCTTATTCAGGCCCTGTGTGCGAATATAGTTAATCACCCCCAATGGACCGGATAAAACCCTGTCCGGTGTCGAAGTACCCTTCAGCTGACGATTATATTGTTCAAAAAAATGGCGAAGTTCATCATACTGCTGACGGAACCTTTCAACCACCTGACCGCACAGCAGGCATCCGTGTGAGAGGTTTTCAAACCTGGTTTTCGCATTCTCCAGGATCCGCTTCCCCAGCTCTTCGAGGGGGATGCCGCGTTGGAGATAGATCTCAGCATAACGGTATATTCCGATAGTACCCGTGGCTTCCAGATCATCTGCCACAGAGAGGATCCCCAGGATTTCAGGAGGAGTTTCCCGGCTGAAGGAGGTATAGATATGAACATCTTTTCTGTCGTGCATTTCAATGGCTTTCAAAATCTCTTCAAAACGTTCAGGTTTATATTTGCCTTCATCCCTGAACCACGATCTGCAGAGTTCACTTCCCAGCCTTCCGTGGTCTTCACGGGTCGAGTATGCCATTCCCAGATCGTGGAAAAATGCAGCGATCAATACCCCTTCCACCAGGGGTTGGTCGACTCTGGAATTAAAAGAGGCGATCTCTCTCAG
>JAGLTY010000291.1 GCA_023135025.1 Bacteroidales bacterium
GTAAATCTGCCCTTTGCTCTTATATAAAAAGGGGAGGAGCGATTCAGGATCGTTTCTCTGCAGCATCAGTTCTGCGCGGTTGGCAAAGTATAGGGCACTGTCCGGATACTCTTCCTGCAGCGAAAGAGAGAGTTCATAATAGGTGGTGGCCAGTTCATTATCGGTCACCACAACAGCCATATTCAAAAGACTGTCGGTCCTTGAATCCTGTGCATAGAGATGGCTGAAGGGCCAGAATGCAATGCATAGTATTATCAGAATTCTATTCATGGGCTGAAAGGGCTTCTCCAGGTCAGGTATAAGACAAATATACTTATTTTGGGATGAAAACAGTCATACGGGGACTGCTGAATCTGCCTCATTTCACAGGGTTATATACTTTTGGTGAAAATATATATTGATGGGGGAAAATCTAAAATTTACTCGTGGCGAAGAGCTGGCAAATGCGGTCTCACACTTCTTTGGAGCCCTGCTGTCAGTGGCCGGCCTTGTACTGATGGTTCACTTCTCTTTAATCAACGGAACTGGCTGGCATGTGGTGAGTACATCTGTTTTTGGTGCATCCATGATCGTGCTTTATCTCTCTTCCACCTTAACCCATATCCTTCCCATGGGAAGGGCCAAAGACAAATTCTTCAATTTTGACCGGATCGCTATCTATATCCTGATCGCCGGTACCTATACCCCCATTGCACTAATTACCCTCAATGGACCCATGGGATGGGTTATTTTTGGGATTGAATGGGGCCTGGCTATTGTGGGGACAGTGATGATCCTGACACGGCCTGGTGATTTTAACGGTGGTGTTAGCACCTTTTATGTGGTATCTTATGCAGTAATGGGCTGGCTGATCCTGATTGCCATCGTACCGGTAATGCGTACACTTCCACTTATGGGGAGTCTCTGGATATTAATTGGCGGACTCTGCTATACCCTGGGTATTTTCTTTTACAAAGTGATACGGTTCCCATATCATCATCTTGTATGGCATATGCTGGTGCTTGCCGGAACAGTTTCACATTTTTTCGCTGTATTTTTCTATATGATTCCCAGGTAAATAGAGAAATGTTAATAGTCGTTGTGTTTTTGGTTTTAATTTATATTACTTTTGCACTGTTATTAATTATCAATTTATTACAATGAAAGAAGGTAAAGTAAAATTCTTTAATGAATCCAAAGGATATGGATTTATCAAGGACGTCGAATCTGACGAAGAGTATTTTGTACATGTATCCGGTCTGATCGACAAGATCAAGGAGGATGACAATGTAACTTTCGAACTTACTGAAGGCAAAAAAGGATTAAATGCAGTGAATGTCAAACTTATTTAGTTAAACATATCATCTCGTATTAATCTAAACCCTTCGCATTGGCGAGGGGTTTTTTTGTTTGTTATCTTTTTCCAGCTATTTTTATAGTCAACTCAAATTCCGATTGATGAAACTAAACCGTCGACGCTTCCTGTCAAGCACAGGAACCATTGCAGTAGGAACCTCCTTGGGATTTTGTGCCAGAGGGGCCAGCGAAACCAATGCTATGTCTGTTCAACAAGATCTACCGTCCCTGGAGGGACGCAAGATTTTATATACCTACGGCGGTTGGAAAGGGCATGAACCGGATCAGTCCCTGGAGCTCTTCAAACCATGGATGGAGAGGGAGGGCGCTGTGGTGGAAGCATTTGACAACCTGGAACCCTATGCCGATGCAGCATATATGAAAAAGATCGATCTGGTCATCCAGGTCTTTACCATGGCGACCATTACCAATAAGCAGGAAAAAGGACTCATCGTTGCGGTCTCCTCGGGGTGCGGATTGGCAGGTTGGCATGGCGGACTCTGCGATTCGTTCCGGAAAAATGTAGATTACCAGTTTATGACCGGCGGACAGTGGGTGGCACATCCGGGAGGGGTGATAGACTACCTTGTGAAGGTTACCGATAAGGAGGATCCGGTGACGAGCGGACTATCAGATTTTAATATGCACAGTGAGCAATATTACCTCCATGTGGATCCCAATATGAAGGTACTCGCCACCACTACATTCGGGGCCGATTACGCCCCCTGGATCGATGGATGCACCATGCCGGTAGTCTGGAAAAAGATGCATGGAAAAGGGAGGATATTTTACTCTTCGCTGGGCCATGTGATGAAAGATTTCGAAGTACCGGAAGCCCTGGAGATCATGCAGCGTGGTATCAGATGGGCCTCTGCCAGCAGATATGCTCCGGCCGAAGCCTGGAAGAGACCGGTATATTAAATCTATTTTAAATAGGGAGCAGTGCGATTGCATTTCTGAAAATATTAGTTAATTTTCCAATCACAAATTGAAAAAATGAAGTTAGTGACCAATCATATTTACTGGCGATGGCTTTGGTGGAACCACCGTATAGATGCTTAGTGGGCAATGGTTGGACTGTAGAGAAAACAGATCATAAAACAGAATACGCGGGGCATGTTAGAGATAACGGTCCCGCTTTTTATTTGACAAAACTGAAATTATTAATACCCTAAAAATTCAATTATGAGAAAGAGAAAGAAGATCATCCTGAGCGAAAAAGAGATGCCGAAGCAGTGGTATAACATTGCAGCTGACCTTCCCGGAACACTCAATCCTCCCCTGGGACCCGACGGCAAACCGATTGGTCCGGAAATGCTGGCACCGGTATTCCCCATGAACCTGATTGAGCAGGAGGTAAGCACCGAGAGGTGGATCGATATACCGGAAAAGGTGATGGAGATGCTAAGTATCTGGCGCCCGGCACCCATGGTCCGGGCCTATGCACTGGAGGAGGCTCTTGGTACGCCTGCCCGGATCTATTACAAGAATGAGAGTGTCTCCCCGGCCGGAAGTCACAAACCCAACACAGCCGTGGCCCAGGCCTATTATAATAGGGAATTTGGGATTCGGAAACTGACCACCGAAACCGGTGCCGGACAGTGGGGGAGTGCCCTTGCCTTTGCCACTTCTCTGCTGGGAATGGAGTGCAGGGTATTCATGGTGCGGGTCAGTTTTGACCAGAAACCGTTCCGGAAAATGATGATGGAGGCCTGGGGCGGATCGTGTGTTGCCAGTCCCAGCAATGAAACCCAGGCAGGTCGGGATGTGCTGGCCAAATATCCCGATACCCCCGGCAGTCTGGGCATCGCTATTAGTGAAGCGGTGGAGGCGGCTGTAACCGATGAAACAGGTCAAACCCGCTATTCGTTGGGGAGTGTGCTAAACCATGTGATGCTTCACCAGACCATTATTGGCCTGGAAGCGAAAAAGCAACTGGAAAAGGTGGGAGAAAAGCTTCCTGATGTAGTGATTGGCTGTGCCGGAGGAGGCAGTAATTTCGCCGGGCTTGCCTTCCCTTTTATGCAGGAGAAAATCAATGGTGCTAAAATGGATATTATCCCCGTGGAACCTGCAAGTTGTCCCACGTTGACCAAGGCTCC
>JAGLTY010000292.1 GCA_023135025.1 Bacteroidales bacterium
AATAATAAACTCTCGGGCCAAGAATAATGAATGCGCTTAAAGAAGAGAAAAGAGCAAAAGATATAAGGATTGACAGAAGAATCTCAAAGGATTTCCCGAATAAATTCCCTACAGCAAGTCCTCCAATGGAGATGACTCCACTCATATCTTCAGGCGAAGCAGCATAAACAAAAAGGAGATTCAGGCAAAAATATAGAAGCATGACTATTCCTGTACCCAATATCAAAGAAAGCGGGAGATTTTTCTTTGGCTTTTTTATTTCTGAACCGATATAGGCCGATGCATTCCAGCCGCTGTATGCAAACATGATCCACATAAGGGCAAGCCCCATGGTTTTCAATCCGGCCCATCCCTTAGCTATTTTGATTTGAACTATGAAATGTTCAAAGCTGCCCTCCCCGAAAGCAAATCCGGTGATCACCAGTACCATGATCAGGCCTACCTTCAGCATGGTGAGCAGGTTCTGCACCTTCGATCCTGAACGCAGACCAAAATAGTGTATAAAGGTAAAGACCAGGATGATCGCGATGGCTATGGCTTTTTTGATTAGAACAATTTGTGCGAAACCATCTCCTTCGGGCAGGGTCCGTACCAGGTATTCACTGAAGGCCAGGGAGGAGGCTGCCACGGGAGCCGAGAAGCCCACAAAGAAAGAGACCCAACCACTTAAAAAACCGGCCAGCGGGGAGAACAATTCGGAGAGAAAAGCATATTCACCCCCCGCCCTGGGAAACCGGGCACCCAGTTCGCTGTAACTCAGAGCGCCACACAGGGCAATCACTCCGCCTATCACCCAGAGGAGCAGCAACAGCTTTGGATCGTGAAGCTGTGCCAGCAGCAATCCAGAGGTGGTGAAGATTCCCGCCCCGATCATATCACCCACCACAATATTGGTCAGGGAGAAATACCCCAGCGATTTTTTCAGGCCATATGAAGGCTCAACTGACAATGGATTACCTGGAGATCCGATTACCCCGTCCGATCAGAAAATAGAGCAGCGATCCCAGGAAAGGAAGGAAGATAATAATCAGTACCCAAATGACCTTTTCATTTCCGGGAAAATCATTCATCAGCACACTTATCAGCGCCAGAAGGGGAAGCAGAAAGATAAAGAGGATTACAAGAAGGGTGATGATAATACCACCGCCGAAAAGAAACAGAAAGGTCATAACGATTTTTTTTTGTCCTATAAAACTATGAAATAATCTGCTGCCAATCAAAGGGAAATATTTTATAACTTGTTTAATGAAACAACTTAAAAGCTGAACCATGAAACAGGCCATCCTTGTGATTGTAACCGCTCTAATGCTAACTGCCTGCAGCAGTCCGGGGACGAACACAATCCCCGAAACCTCCTTCCCCCTGAAAGCCTATGTGGAAACAGCCGATGAGGCATTCCGTTACGAAATAACCGAAACGGTCCGGGGAGAATCATGGACCGAATACAGAATCTATATGGTCTCCGGAACCTGGCTCACCAATGAGGAGGTGGATGAACCCGTATGGTGGCACTGGCTCACCATGGTAGTACCTGACGATCTTCAGGAAACAGAATCCCTGATGCTTATCGGGGGCGGCTGGAGAGGCGATACCATTCCCATTGCTGCCAATGAAGAGATGATTAAAGCATCTCTGGCAACGGGTACGGTTATTTCACATCTGAGCAATATTCCGTTTCAACCCATCGATTTCAGAGGTGACACAGCTGAGGGGGTGTATGAGGATGACCTGATCGCCTTTGCCTGGATGCAATTTATGGAGGGAGGAGCCACTGAAGAGTTGCAGAAATGGCTGCCCCGTTTCCCCATGACACGGGCGGTGGTAAGAGCGATGGATGTGGTGCAGGAGGTGTGTGCATCCAATCTCCAGGAAGTGGAAGAATTCTTTGTGGCCGGAGCCTCGAAAAGGGGGTGGACCACCTGGGATGTGGCTGCTGTGGATGAGCGGGTCATAGGCATTGCCCCCGTCGTAATCGACCTGCTGAATGTGGTCCCTTCATTCCATCATCACTGGCAGTGTTACGGGGAGTGGGCCCCGGCCATAGACCCCTATACCAATGTAGGAGCCATGAACTGGTTAAATACCGATGAGTTTCAGGCACTGCTTCAACTGGTGGAGCCTTACCAGTTCCTGGAGCGATTGACCATGCCTAAGCTCCTGATCAATGCCACCTGCGATGAATTTTTTGTGACCGACTCCTGGAAATTTTACTGGGACGAACTGGAAGGTGAGAATTTCCTGCAATATGTTCCCAACGTGGGCCACGGTCTGGATGGCTCCTACCTGCCTGAAAATCTGGTCTCTTTCTATCACACCACCATTACCGATGCAAAGATTCCGGAATTCAGGTGGCATATCAGCAACGATACCATCTATGCTGAGGTGGAGCCGGGCAGCGACTACCAAATCCGGAAATGGGAAGCGATCAATGAGGAAGCCCGGGACTTTAAGCTCTATGTGGTTGGAGAACAGGCCTGGCAGATGGAGGAGATTGAGATCGAAAAGAGCGGTCATTACATCATCCCCGTGGCCACACCTGACAACGGGTACAAAGGAGCCCTTGTAGAAGTTATCTTTAACCCTGAATCCGGTTTTCCGCTTACCCTCACCACCGGAACTGTGGTTACTCCGGATACCTATCCGTTTGAACCTAAAGGTCCCCGATAATTCTGTATCCTGGTTGCCGCAAGCTCTCTTGCAAGCCTTGCCTTGCGCTTAATATTAGCGTCGGTACTCAGAGCAATAAACAACCTGCTGACCGCATCCAGTGCAAGCTACTGCAACACAAACAGGGTGACCTCTGGCTATGGATCCATGTCAGTAAAAGGATTCCACAGCGAGTAGAGAATTCCTTTGTACATTTTCTTTTTCATGCATTCAATTATTTGAATTTCAACTATGTAAGGTGCAATACAATTGGATGCGCTCCAAAATTCAACCCATGTTATGAAGCTGCCAATATCATTATACACTATATTTACATGTACCTCAATGAAAGCATTTAAGATCTACTGCAGGGTCCTGAACAGGAACAAAGTATTCTCCTTCATATCCATCGGAGGCTTTTCTATTAGTATGGGCGTGGTGGTACTTCTGCTCTCCTTTATCTTGTCAGAAAAACAATTTGACCACTCCATCCCGGAGCTGGATCAGATTTACAGGATTGTAGGTGATAATTTCTCAGCCTATATACCCGAACAAACCAGGGATAAGTTATTGTCTGATTTTCCGCAGGTGCAGGCAGCAACCAAACTAAACATTGGCTATGATCCAGTACTGTATAAAAAGGAAAATTCAAATGTCCGGATCATTCACACGGATTCGGGCTTTTTCCAGGTTTTTTCAGTCCCGGTCATATCAGGTCAAAGAGATGGATTTTTTAAAGATCCGCACCAGGCTGTCCTCACTGA
>JAGLTY010000293.1 GCA_023135025.1 Bacteroidales bacterium
AGGCTGTCCGGAAGTAGAGGTGATCTGTACACCGGCAACTTTACCTGATAACATTTTTTCAAAACTGAGTTCCGGTACATCCTGTAGCTGTGATTGATCCACTATAGCAACAGACCCTGTGGAAGCTTCTCTGGTGGACCTGCCATACCCGATCACTACCACTTCGTCCATGCGGACCGCATCAACTTCCATGGTCACATCGATAACAGTGGAGTTGCCAATGCCAATTTCCTGTGTCTGCATGCCCACAAAAGAGAATACCAAGATTTCATTTCCTTCAGGAACTACGATTTCGTATTTCCCTTCAAAATCTGTAACAGCACCCACAGTAGTGCCTCTTACAACTACTGTTACACCAGGCAGTGCTGAGCCGTCTTCAACACTTACCACGTTACCAGTAACCTGTAATCCCTGTGCTTGCAATCCAATGGCTGCAAACAAAAGGAGTGTAAAAAGAATAGATAATCTTTTCATAGATTAAGGTTTTAGGTTTATAAAATTGATTCTATATTGCTGCGATTATTAGTCCGCGACTCTATCGAACGACGAAAATATGAAAAAAAAAAGAATTTCAAGCCTGAGATTCACTTTCTATGGCCTATCAATTCTCAAGAACATGTTTTTTCACTGTAAACAACATTAAATTTGATATTCATTTATGAAATGGATCGGAAATTCACCAATGCCCTGTTATGAGATGAACTTCTGGTTTACCAGGTCAATTACAGCACTTTTTCGGGAACTTGCCCTGTGTCTTAACTCTTCGCCCTCCTGTAGCATCCTTACTACTTCCGGATGCTCATTCAGATCGATCGCATTGATCTTCACATTTAACCATGCACCTTCAATACAGGCATGAAGTGCCAGGGCCCCCACACCAGCATCTGATACACTGTTGGGATTTCCGGTTTCAGCCATGGCCCCTGCCACCTCAAAACCTGCATAAGCCATATTCATCACATCGAAGGGCACCTCAATGGCATGCAGAGTGGCCGCCTCAATGGCCGCCTTCCTGGTCTCCTGCTCCCCGGCTGACTTTTTAGGAAGTCCGAATGCAGCCATGATATCATTAAATGCCCGGGTGTCTTCATCCACCAGCTGCAACAGCCGTTCCTGGATCGCCTTTCCCCTCTCTGCCCATTCAGAAAACTCCTCCCAACGGTCGTCCCATCCCCTTTTATGTGATGAGAGATTGGCCACCATAGTGGCCAGGGCCGCACCCACAGCTCCCATATAGGCACTGACCGACCCTCCCCCGGGTGTGGGCGATTCTGAAGCGGTCTCCTCCATAAAAGCAGCAAGAGTCATATCCACCAGCCCCTTGCCTTCACCTTTTTTAAGCTGGTACTCTATGATCTTCTCATGTGGATCAAAGGGGCCCAGTTCGTCCAGTCCCATGGACTTTACAGCGATCTTGATCAATTCACTATCTGAAACCCCTGTGGATCGTTTCTGTTTTTTTAAAAAATACCTGCCCGCCTCCAGCATGGCATTCAGTGGCACCAGTCCAACCAGCTCGGATCCGGTTACCCGAATGCCCCTGGAATCGGCACTTTTACATACCTCATCAAAGGCCACGTGAACCGGTGTAACCGAAATATTGGTCAGGTTCATGGAGATCTGTGCCACCCCGTACTCCTTGATAAACCAGCCAATGGCCTTTACCTCCTTCAGCGATCCGGGGATCATCACCGGTTTTCCATCACTGTTCTTTACAATCTTTCCTGTTATCGGATCTCCCTCCCTTTTGGTCCGCCCCCGCTCTCTCACATCAAAGGCAATGCCATTGGCACGCCTGGTGGAAGTGGTGTTCAGGTTGATGTTATAGGCTACCAGGAAATCCCTGGCTCCCACTGCAATGGCCCCGGTACGGGGTACAAATTCGGCCGGACCGAAATCGGGCTTCCACTCCGGGTTTGCCAGTTTCTCCTTTAATCCTTCATATTCGCCCGATCGCACAGTGGCCAGGTTTTTGCGTTTTTCACTTAACGCTGCATTCTCATAGCAATAAACAGGAATCCCTATCTCGCTTCCGATCCTTTCGGCCAGCTGATGTGCATACTTCACCGTCTCCTCCATGGAGATCCCCGACACAGGTACAAGCGGACATACATCAGTGGCACCGAACCTGGGATGCTCTCCACTGTGCCGGCTCATATCAATAATTTCAGAGGCCATTTTAACCGCCTGGAAGGCAGCCTCCATCACTTGTTCGGGCGATCCCACAAAGGTAACCACCGTACGGTTTGTGGCTCTCCCCGGATCCACATCAAGCAGCTTCACACCCTCTACAGATTCAATCTGGTCGGTAATCCGCCTTATCACTTCCATATCCTCTCCCTCACTAAAGTTGGGGACACACTCTATAACCTGCTTCATAAATTATTATTGAATTTTTCCGTTTAAGATCACTCTATCTATCTGGCTGCTCCCATATGCATAGGGCATAAACCCAAAACCAGGCATCGGTTCGGTAATAATAAGACTGGCCGTCTTCCCCGGGGTGATGGATCCGTGCGTCTCCTCCAGCCCCATGGCATAAGCCCCGTTCCTGGTAACTGCATTCAGAACCTCAAAGGGAAGCATCTTCAGCTGCATGATCCCCAGCGACATCACCAGTTCCATATTTCCCGAAGGGGAAGAGCCCGGATTATAATCGGAAGCCAGAGCCACCGGCAGTCCCGCCTCAATCATCTTCCTTACAGGAGCATAGGTCAGTCCCAGGAAGAGGGATGCGCCTGGCAATATTGTCGGCATGGTACCACTCTCTTTCAGGGCGGCCAGCTCCTCCTCCCCCACAAACTCCAGGTGGTCGACCGAACGGGCATGGTGCCTGACCCCCACCTGTACACCTCCGGAGTAGTCCAGCTCATTGGCATGTATCTTGGGTAACAGGCCATACTTTGCTCCTGCCTCCAGTATTTGGCCAGTCTGCTCCACCGTAAAGAAGCCACGGTCGCAAAACACATCTATAAAATCGGCCAGTTCCTCCTGTGCCACTGCCGGGATCATCTCTTCGATCACCAGGCGCACATATCCTTCCTGGTCCGATCTGAAATTGGCCGGAACCGCATGGGCTCCCAAAAATGTAGATTGTATGGTAAGTTCGGTCTCCTCGGCAAGCCTTTTGATCACCCGAAGCATCTTCAGTTCATCCCTGGTATTCAGTCCATATCCGCTCTTGATCTCCACCGCACCGGTACCCGACCGGATGATCTCATAAGCCCGCGGAAGTGATTGTTCAAACAGATCATTCTCAGAGGTTTTCGATAGCAATTTTGCCGAATTGATGATCCCTCCTCCCCTTCTGGCGATCTCCTCATAACTCAATCCCCGGATCTTATCTTCATACTCCTGCTCCCTGCTACCTGCATAAACAAGGTGGGTATGGGAGTCGCAGAAAGCGG
>JAGLTY010000294.1 GCA_023135025.1 Bacteroidales bacterium
CAGGGGAATGTTAAAACAGACAATCACCAGGGTCATCTCCACGGTTCGGAACTTGTTGTACAGTGGGACATGATCCAGGAAAAAATGTGAAAGAGCCGGGAAATTGTTGCCCCAGGCCAGCATAATGGAGAGCAGACTGCTGATAATGATCCACCAGCGCATGGGTCCCTTAATCAGCAGCAATCCCAATACAAAGAAGAATACCACAATTGCTCCTGAATAGTTATCGCCCGATGTGGAGGCTTTTGCTCCCCAGTACTGGTTTTGTCCGGCGATGGTCTCCCTGAGCTGCGGGCTCACCTTCTCCATGGCCTTGTCGTTTCCTCCCAGTGCTCCGGTTTTACCACCGGTCATATTGGGAATCATCAATGAAAATGTTTCCACTTTTCCATAGCTCCAGCTGAGGGCATAATCCCTGTCCAGACCAGAGGTCTGATTCTCCTGGTTAAGTGTCAACTCCGGACTCCCGCGCATGCTCTGCTTGGAGATCTCATAATTGACCCACAGGCTTGAGAAATTGGGAAGAAGGGCCAGGATGGCCGCCGCCACAAGGACACCGGAGGCCATTAAAAATTTCCTGAATTGCTTCTCAATGATGGCGAATACAGCTTTAGTCGCCACAATAATCAAAGCGGTAAGGAGCAGGTAATAGGTTATCTGCAGGTGGTTGGTGTATAGCTCCAGACCGAGTCCCACCATGAAAAGGAGTCCACCGGAAAGATACTTCCCCCTGTATGTAAGCAGAATCCCTGCCACCACAGGTGCCATATAGGCTATGGCATAGGCCTTATTGATATGTCCCGGTTCAAGAATGATCAGGTTGTAGGAAGAGAGTGCAAAAGCAATGGCCCCGATGGCACTTACCCATGGCGTGAGCCTCATTGAGATTAACAGCACATAAAAACAGAGCATGTAGATAAACAAGATGGCGATGGGATTCCTGACACCCATCCAAAATCTGATCCCCATTGACATCTCCCTGAAGATGGTTGTTTTTGCCCCTGTTGGTCCCACATGGAAAGCAGGCATTCCTCCAAACAGTGAGTTGGTCCACTGGGAATATTCACCGGTCTCCTCATGGAATACCTCCAGCTCCTGCTTCATCCCGTTGAACTGGGTCATATCGTGTTGAGAAAGCACCTTACCATCAAGTACAGGGCTCATATACGCCATGGCCAGAGCAAGAAAACCGACCAGAATGATCAAATGTGTCCTGGAAAATGTTTTAAGAGATGCGATCAGCGCTTCTTTCATATCCTGTAAATTAAGCAGTAATATTTTCAAAGAGATTTCTCATACTCACTTTTTCCTGGATGATCCCGTGGAGTTTCGACCACTGGACACGGTCCTGCTCCATGGTGTCTCTGTACCGGATGGTTACTGTATCGTCCTCCAGGCTCTGGTGATCGACTGTGATACAAAATGGAGTTCCGATGGCATCCTGCCTCCGGTAACGTTTCCCGATGGAGTCCTTCTCCTCGTACTGGCAGTTGAAATCGAATTTTAACTGGTCGATAATTTTCCTTGCTTTTTCGGGCAGACCATCTTTTTTGGTCAGCGGGAAGACCGCCAGTTTCACAGGAGCCAGAACCGCGGGCAGTTTCAATACCACCCTGGAATCGGTCGATCCATCCTCCTTTGTAAGGGTCTCCTCTGTATAGGTCGCAGAGATGACCTGGAGGAACATCCTGTCCACACCAATGGAAGTTTCAACTACAAATGGGACATAGGTTTTGTTGGTTTCCGGATCGAAATATTGCAGTTTTTTTCCGGAGTACTCCTGGTGGCTGGCCAGGTCAAAATCGGTGCGTGAGTGGATCCCTTCAACCTCTTTAAATCCAAACGGGAATTCATATTCAATATCTGTGGCTGCATTGGCGTAATGGGCCAGCTTGTCATGGTCGTGGAAGCGGTATTTTTCATCCCCGAATCCAAGGGCGCGGTGCCACTTCATCCGGATCTCTTTCCAGGTTTTGAACCATTCCAGTTCCGTACCCGGGGGAACGAAGAACTGCAACTCCATCTGTTCAAATTCACGCATTCTAAAAATAAATTGCCTGGCCACGATCTCATTCCTGAAAGCTTTCCCGATCTGTGCAATCCCAAAGGGGATCTTCATCCTGCCCGATTTTTGCACGTTCAGGTAGTTCACAAAAATACCCTGTGCAGTTTCGGGTCGCAGGTAAACCTTGCTGGCGCTCTCGGAGGTAGAGCCTATCTCGGTCGAGAACATCAGATTAAAATGCCTCACATTGGTCCAGTTCCTGGAACCTGAAATGGGGCAAACAATCTCCTCGTCAATGATAATCTGCTTTAGCTCCTCCAGGTTTGAGTCATTCAGGGCCTCTACAAACCGGCCGTGAAGAGTATCCAGCTTCTCCTTATTGGCCAGCACCCTGGGGTTGGTGCTCCTGAACTGCGATTCATCAAATGATTCTCCAAATCGCTTCCTGGCTTTATCAACCTCTTTGTTGATTTTTGCCTCGTATTTGGCCATCTGATCCTCGATCAACACATCGGCCCGGTAACGCTTTTTTGAATCCTTGTTATCGATCAGTGGGTCGCTAAAAGCGTCTACATGTCCCGATGCTTTCCAGACAGTAGGGTGCATAAAGATGGCAGAATCGAGTCCCACCACATTTTCGTGCAGAAGGACCATGGAGTCCCACCAGTATTTCTTGATGTTGTTTTTCAGTTCAACTCCGTACTGCCCGTAATCATATACTGCAGCCAATCCGTCATATATCTCGCTGGATGGAAAGACATATCCATACTCTTTGCAGTGTGCAACCAACTTCTTAAAGAGATCTTCCTGGGCCATAAATAAATTTCTTTTTTGAATGCACAAAAGTAATTCAATTTTTAAGACTACTGCCAAATGGCTGTTGTGAGTACATTTAATATCTGTCGGGCTGCCTGTCCGTCTCCAAAGATGGGTGGATAAGACTTGGGAGGAGCATCCAGGAATTTCCGGGAAACATTGATGATCTGTTCAGCATCTGCCCCGGTGAGTACACCGTTACCGGCTTCGATAATCTCAACCCACTCTGTCTCTTCACGCAATACCACAACCGGTTTCTCCATGAACCAGGCCTCTTTCTGAACGCCTCCCGAATCGGTCAGGATCACGCTTGCCCCGGCCTCAAGCCGGATCATATCGAGAAATGATACGGCCGGTATCAGGCTGATCAGTTCATTGGAACGGATAAGCTCCATACTATCCCGGGCCGCCTCCTGTTGTAAGATTGCCGCTGTTCGGGGATGCAGGGGAAGGATGATTCGTATCTTTTTCTCCTTAGCGATTTCATTAAGGGAATGGAGAATGGCTGCCAGGTTTTGCGGCACATCGGTATTGGAAGGCCTGTGAATGGTGGCAAGGATATAGGGTTGCTCTTCCA
>JAGLTY010000295.1 GCA_023135025.1 Bacteroidales bacterium
GCCAATCAAAAAGGGAGAATCCATTGTTTTCTCTGCATCAACCAGCGAAGTATCTCCCGGTGGATTAAAGAGGAAATTCAAATCTGAACTGAATCAACGCATCTCCAAGGATAGTTTGAAAGAGTGTCTGCTGAACGCAGCACAGCAGTTTATTGTAAGAAAAAAGTGGAGTACCGAGATCAAGGCTGGATTTCCCTGGTTCGGGACCTGGGGGAGAGATACATTTATGGCATTGCCCGGACTTACATTAACCACCGGGGATCTGCCCACTGCTCTGAAGGTTATTGATTCCATGGTTGCAAGAATGAAACAAGGGCTGTTCCCGAATACAGCCATTGAGGGCAAACCGGCATTTAACTCTTCCGATGCCCCCCTCTGGTTTATTCGGGCCCTTCAGCAATATACCAAGTACGACCCGGAATTTGATATCTGGAAAAAGTATGGAAATGCAATAAAAGAGGTCCTTGAGACCTATCGCAGCGGGAGTTCAGGGATCATCCGCATGCTTGAAAATGGTCTTATCCACGCTGAGGAGGAGGGGAACGTGCTTACATGGATGGATGCGGTAGTCGATGGCCAGGGGGTAACCCCCAGGCCTGGACTGGTTGTGGAGGTTAATGCGCTATGGTATAATGCTGTATGTCAGGCACTGCAGTGGTCGGAGAAAAGAGACAGGGCTTTTTTCAAATCGTGGAGCCACCTTCCTGAACTGATCAGAGAGTCATTTGTTGACCAGTTTTGGGATCCGGATAGGGGTTACCTTGCCGATTATGTAAATGGTGACTTCAGGGACTACTCGGTCAGGCCCAGCCAGGTGATTGCGGTCTCGGTCGATCACTCACCACTTACATCCGAAATGAAGAAATCGATCCTTGATGTGGTGGAGGGTGAGTTGCTGACTCCAAGGGGATTGAGAAGCCTTTCTCCAAAAAATGAAGCTTACAAGGGTGTGTATGAAGGCAACCAGTCGAAGCGCGACCGTGCTTATCACCAGGGAACCGTCTGGCCATGGCTGCTGGAGCATTATGCAGAAGGAGTTTTAATTGTACATAAAAAGTCCGGACAGAGCCGGGTAAAGAAAATATGCGAGGGATTTGAAGAGGAGATGAGCAGCAGGGGCATTGGGAGTATCTCGGAGATATATGACGGGAATCCACCTCATTTTGCCAGGGGAGCCATTTCACAGGCCACCGGTGTGGCCGCTTTGTTGAGAATCAGCGAGATGATAGAGGGTTTTAATTAATAATACTATTTCTCAGCGTATGAGGGTACTGATGTTCGGGTGGGAGTTTCCACCACATATTTCCGGGGGACTGGGGACGGCGTGTTTCGGGCTTACCCGCGGCATGTCTGTTGTTCCCGATCTGGATATCCTGTTTGTGGTTCCCAAGGCATACGGCGATGAGGACCAGAGCAGAATTCGTCTCATGGGTGCGGGCGATGTGACCCTGGATATCAGGGAAGTGAGAGATCACCAGTTCCTGAAAGACCTCTCTTATATTGAGATTAACTCCAACCTGGTTCCCTATACCTCCCCTGAAGAGTACGACGAACTGGTCAATAAAGCTGAACACAGGGGCAAAAGGCTTGTGGAGACAACCATGGGAGGTCAACTCAATTTCACCGGAAAGTATGGCAAGAACCTCTATGAAGAGATTGCCAATTATGCAGTGGTGGCCGGTGAGATTGCACTGCAACAGGATTTTGATATTATTCACTCACACGACTGGCTGACCTACCCTGCTGGTATTGCAGCCAAGCGGGCTTCAGGGAAACCGCTGGTGATCCATGTACACGCCACCGATTTTGACAGGAGTGGAGGAAAGGTAAATCCCACTGTGTTTGAAATTGAGAAGACCGGAATGGAACTGGCCGATAAGATCATTGCGGTCAGCAACCTTACCCGTAATACAGTGATCGACAGGTATGGGATCCACCCCAACAAGGTGGTCACGGTTTACAATGCGGTAGATCCCCTGTCGGATCATGAAAAACTTCAGCTGAAGCGGGGGATTAACGACAAGGTTGTTACTTTCCTGGGAAGGATCACACTGCAGAAAGGGCCGGAGTACTTTGTCCAGGCTGCATACAAGGTGCTTCAGAAAATGGATAATGTAAGGTTTGTAATGGCCGGTAGTGGAGAGTTGCTTAAAAAGATGATCCACTGGACCGCATCACTGGGAATCTCCGACAGGTTTCACTACACGGGTTTTCTAAAAGGGGATGATGTATTCAGAATGTTCTCCATCAGTGATGTTTATGTTATGCCATCGGTTTCAGAGCCCTTCGGTATATCACCCCTGGAGGCGATGCAATCCAATGTGCCTTCCATCATATCCCATCAATCGGGTGTGGCGGAGATCCTGAATTACGCCTTCAAGGTCGATTTCTGGGATGTGGATGCAATGGCCGATGCCATTTACGGACTCCTGAACTATCCCGCACTTTCAGAGATGTTTAAAAAGCATGGTGTTGCGGAGGTAAATGATATGAAGTGGGAGAATTCGGGAAAGAAGGTCCACTCCATCTATAAAGAATTTGTTCAGTAGAAAAATAACAAGCTATCATATGAGAACCATTTGTCTCTACTTCCAGGTCCACCAACCCTTCCGGTTCAGAAGGTACCGTTTTTTCGATATTGGGAACGATCACTATTATTATGATGATTATTCCAATGAATCGATCCTTCAGAAGGTGGCCCAGAAATGTTACATCCCTACTAACGAGCTGATTTTGAAACTGATAGAGAAGCACAAGGGCCGTTTTAAAATCGCCTATTCCATTTCGGGGATTGCCATGGATCAGTTCAGGCTCTATGCCCCTGAAGTGCTGGAGAGTTTTAAAAAACTGGCCGACACGGGAAAGGTGGAGTTTCTTTCGGAAACATATGCCCATTCACTCAGTTCACTGAAAGGGAGAGAGGAATTTGAACGCCAGGTCAAAGCGCATGACCAGTTGATCAAGGAGCACTTCGGACAGGAGCCGAAGGTTTTTCGCAATACAGAACTGGTATACTCAGATGAGATTGGAGCCATGGTTGCTGATATGGGATTTAAAGCCATGCTCACCGAGGGTGCCAAGCATGTACTGGGTTGGAAGAGTCCCAACTACCTCTACTGTAATGCTATTAATCCCAAATTGAAACTTTTGCTAAAGAATTTCAAGCTCAGCGACGATATTGCCTTCAGGTTCTCCAACAAGGGGTGGCCTGAATACCCCCTGACCGCTGATAAATATGTGGATTGGTTGAACCAGATACCAGATAATGAAGAGGTGGTCAATCTCTTTATGGATTATGAGACATTAGGCGAACACCAATGGAAGGACACCGGCATATTCGAGTTTTTGCGCCACCTGCCGGAGAAGATTCTAAAACATCCGGACAACGATTTCAAAAC
>JAGLTY010000296.1 GCA_023135025.1 Bacteroidales bacterium
TGGATCCACCGGCGATGATAAAAAGTTCCTCTCCGATATCAGGAGTAGTATCAGGGAGCACGGCCTGCAGGAGCAGGTTGAGTTTCATGAAGATTTTGAAGAGGAGGGGCTCAGGGACTATCTCGAAAAGGTGTCGGTGGTGTCGGTGCCGGTCCGCAACGGCGAAGCATTTGGTATCTACCTGCTGGAGTGCATGGCTTCGGGAATTCCCGTGGTGCAGCCCGCCCTGGGAGCCTTCCCGGAGATTGTTGAACTCACAGGAGGGGGTGTGATCTATAAGGAGAACACCCCGGAGGCGCTGGCCCGGTCGCTGGAGAAACTGTTGTCGGACCAGGAGGAGATGGACCGCCTTAGCATGAGAGGTAAAGAGGGGGTGGACAAACATTTCCATATCGATGTACAGGCCGAAAGAATGGTGGAGGTATATGAGCATGCCATCAAGGCGAAAAAAGAGAAAGCGAAAAAAGGAAAGGTTAAAATAGAGACCATATAATGCTGCTATCTCTTGAACATATAAACAAAGGTTTTGGCAATCGTGACGATTCATCCTATCGTCCGGTGCTGAACGATCTCTCCCTTCAGGTAGAGGAGGGAGAGTGTATCGCTATCCTGGGACCCTCCGGTTCGGGCAAGACCACCCTGCTGAACCTGGTGGGCGGACTCGACAGCCCCGATGAAGGCAGTGTGCAGTTTCGAGGGGAGGATATTACAGGCTATTCCAGCCATGAGATCGATCTTTTCAGGAACCGTCAGATCGGCTTTGTGTTCCAGTTCCACCATCTGCTACCCCAATGTACCCTGCTGGAAAATGTATTGATCCCCACACTGGTGCAATCAGACAGGATATCCCGCGCAAAGAGTGCTGAGCGGGCCGAGGCATTGATGAAGCGTGTGGGTATCTGGGAATTCAGAAACAAACTGCCCGGAATACTGTCGGGGGGCGAGTGTCAGCGTGCTGCAGTAGTCCGCGCGATGATCAATGCTCCCTCCATCCTGCTGGCCGATGAACCTACCGGGGCCCTCGACAACGAGAATGTGGAGGTGATGGCCGACCTGTTACTGGAGCTGAACCAGGATGACGGACTGACCCTGATGGTGGTTACCCACTCCATCGAACTGGCCACGAGAATGGGAAGAACCCTTGAGATACGGAACGGTAAACTGCAACAGATCTGATTTTCCCCACGCAAGGCATATGACCGTCCTTAAACTCATAATCAACAACCTGATCTATTACGCCAGGAAGAACCTGTTGCTGGCTCTTGGCGTGGCCATCAGTGGAGCGGTGCTCACCGGGGCCCTGATGGTAGGCGATTCTGTGGAGTACAGTCTGAACCGCATTGTTGAGCATCGCCTGGGAGAGATTACCCATGTGCTGAAGGCAGGCGATCGCTATTTTACCCGGGAGCTTTCGGAGCGGGTGAAAAGCCAGTTACAGATTCCGGTTGCCTCCATTCTTTTGCAGGAAGGTAGCGCCGTAGCCGATGGCGGTGCACGGCGGATCAATCACATCCAGGTGCTGGGAGTGGAACCTGCTTTTGATGGTGTAGCAGGGGTGGAAAATTATTACAGTACACTGTCGGGCGATTCGATCATTATCAGCCGCAACCTGGCCAACAGGCTCAGTGTGGAGGCGGGCGATGAGCTGCTGTTGCGCATAGAAAAAGCGAGCCTGATCCCCCGAAATGCACCATTTGTTTCCGATGCCGAAAGTGTGGTCACACTGAGGGCCACTGTAAAGAGCATTGCGGACGACCAGGAGCTGGGGCGTTTCAATCTGAAGGTTTCACAAACAGCGCCTTTCAATATTTTTATCTCACTTGATCGTTTCCAGGAGTTGATGGATTTTTCCGGAAGGGTCAATGTAATGCTGTTCCGGGCAGATGAACAGACCAGCAGGGAGGCGATATGGGAGGCAATGAGGGAGCAGTTTTCAGCTGCCGATGCCGGACTGAAACTGACCGAACTGGATGAGCTTCAGCAACTGGAGGTGACCAGCGACAGGGTATTTATTGATGATGCACTATCGGGACCGCTCTTTGATGTGGCATCGGGACCGAACTTTGATGTGGCGGTTGGGGGCGAGGGGATGCCGGCAGGTGAAGGGATCCTCACCTACTTTGTGAACCGGATCGAATCGGCACACGGTGCCGCACCTTACTCATTTGTCTCCACGGTTCCTTCGCAGATGCTAAAGCCCGAACAGATAATGATCAATGAGTGGCTGGCTAAAGATCTTTCGGTCGATGTGGGGGATACATTGCAGCTAAGCTATTTTGTGGTGGGGCTGTTGCGCGAACTGACCGATACCACAACCACTTTTGTGGTCCATTCGATCCTGCCCATGGAGGGGCGGTACGGCGATGCGAATCTGATGCCCGATCTGCCCGGACTTTCCGATGCGGGCAACTGCCGCGACTGGGAGACCGGGGTGCCCATATCGCTGGAGAGTATCAGGGACAAAGATGAAGATTACTGGGACGAGTATGGCGGAATTCCCAAGGCATTTATCTCTGTGGAGAGGGGAGAGGAGCTCTGGAAGAACCGTTTCGGAACCTATACCTCATTTCGGTATGCTGTTGGGGATGATCCCGCGGACCCGGTTGAGAATGATCTCGCAGACTCCGAAGAGGGTCTGACCCTGACTTCGCTGGAGAACGCGCTGATGGAACAGATCGACCCGGCCATGCTTGGTTTTACCCTGGAGGCCACCCGGACCAAAGGGTATGAGGCGGCCGGGGGCGGAGTGGATTTCAGTCAGCTCTTTGGCGGACTCAGTTTTTTCCTGCTGGTGGCCGCTGTTCTGCTGAGTGTGCTGCTCTTTCTGTTGAACATAGAGAGCAGAAGTGAACAGCTGAGAACGCTGGTGGTGATGGGTATACCACTGAAAACCATACGCCGCATCACGCTGGGAGAGAGCATGCTGGTTGCCCTGGCAGGCTCCGTGGCAGGCGTGATGCTGGCAGTGCTCTATAACAAACTGGTATTTATTGCCATGAACGGAGTGTGGAGCGGGGTGGTGCGCACAGAAATGATGCATATGGATATAAGGATCTCCACCCTGGTAACCGGATTGCTCTTCACCCTGTTGATCGCTTTCCTGGCGCTCTGGTTTCCCCTGAACCGCACACTGAAACGTAACTTCAGGTCACATAAAAAGCCGGGGAGGTCACAAAGGATGCAGACCTGGCTTTCCCGAAAGGCTGTCGCCTGGCTTTTTATAACGACCGGAGTGGCCGCCATTGGATTGATTGCCACACAGCTGGTCAGGATGGAGGTGGTCAATGTGCCCCTCTTTTTCGGTGCCGGTGGATTGTTGCTGCTATCGGCGGTTCTCTTTTTCTACTGGTACCTCTCACGCACTGTTT
>JAGLTY010000297.1 GCA_023135025.1 Bacteroidales bacterium
CTTGCTGCTCATGGTCATTCCGTCGGCCAGGGAGAACATCTCCCGGATGATCTCCCTGATGGAGCGCTCCTCATATCCCTTCTCCCGGGTCTTGATGAAGTAGGCATTTTCTGCAAACCTGGCGGCATCAAAGATCACCGGGATCCCATGCCGGTCGGCAAAGTTACGTACCGCTTTCATGTTCTCCATACTTACGGGCTGTCCACCCGTTGAATTGCAGGTAACGGTAACGATAATCATAGGGATCCGCTCTTTTCCATAAACCTCTACCACATTTTCGAGTTTGCCGATATCCAGGTTGCCCTTGAATGGGTGGTAGAGGGTGGTGTTGCTGGCCTCATCAATGGTGCAGTCAAAGGCAGTGGCCTTACGAAACTCAATATGTCCCTTGGTGGTATCGAAATGTGCATTCCCCGGTACCACATGCCCCTCCTTGACCATCACCGAAAAGAGCACATTTTCGGCGGCCCTGCCCTGGTGGGTCGGCAGTATATAGGGGAACCCTGTTAATGTAGTGATCACCTCTTTCAGTCGATCGAACGATTGGCTCCCGGCATAGGATTCATCGCCGCTCATGAGTGCCGACCACTGCTCCTGGCTCATGGCTCCGGTTCCTGAATCGGTTAAAAGGTCGATAAATACCTGGGCGCTTTTCAGGTTGAAAAGATTGTAGTGTGCCTCTTTGATCCACTGTTCCCGGTTGGCTCGGGTACTGGGGTGCATGGGCTCGACCATTTTGATTTTATAAGGTTCTGCGTATGGTAAATTCATGGGTTGCGGTTTAACGTGAAAACTGAGAATAGATGAATTGGATGGTGTCTGCCGGGCATAGAATACTCAGGCGCAGAAAGCGTCACGTTGCTTGATGTTCTGGAACAACCGTTTGGCGGTAATATGAGTGAGATTTACCATAAATCTGCTGCAAAGGTAGGGTGAACATAAAGATTCTTACACAAGCAGGGGATGTTTTTGGGCAGATTGGCTCTCTGTTTTCGAACAGACCATTCTGGTGGGATGGGCCATTACTTCTCCCTTTCGGAGATATATTGGTTGTAATAGCGTGAGATGATTTCACCTCTTTTCACCTCTGCTTCTTTCATTCTGGCCTGGTGATCCTTTTTGGATTCGCCTTTTCTTTTTGGCTCGAAAATGGCGTCTGCAGCAAGCTCTTCCCTGTACCGGTTTTCGAAATATTTCAGAACAAAGATTTCGGGATGCACCTCCCACCGGGTCAGATCCCCTGCATATGTGATGCTATAGAAAGAGTTCCCATCCGGGTGAAAAACCAGGTCCATCACAGCTCCATCATTATCCAGGAACTGGTGAATCCTCTCACCCGTTTTAACATCCCACAGGATCAGTGACTGGTCGGCCGACCCGGTAACCAGGTAGTTGCCATCCGGACTGAACTCTGCCTCCAGGACCATCTCCCTGTGTCCTTTCAGGATAAATAGCAGCTTCTCCTCCTTCAGATCGTACAATCTGGCTGATCTGTCTTTTGAGGAAGCCACCAGCAGGCGGCTGTCGGGACTGAACTCCACATCGTAGATGTCCTGGGTGGGGCCGTGAAGCTCCGAGATCACCTGTCTGCTCTCCAGATCCCAGATGCGGAGAGTAAGATCGTTGCTTCCACTGGCTATCATTCGGTTATCCGGACTGATGCAAACCGACATGGTCACATCTTCATGTCCTCGCATCCGTTCCAGTAACAGACTGTTATAGACATCCCAGAGCAGGAAGGTTTTATTCATGGCCGAGGAGACAGCCCATTTGCCGTCACTGCTGATCTCCACATTCCAGATGGTGGTGGCGTGGCCCTTCCAGTCGAACAGGTACTTTCCACCTCTATCCCATAGTTTGATGCTGTTGGCTCCTGCCGTCAGTATAAAATCCATTTTGGGTGGCATGTCCATGGCATTGACTGCCTTGCGGTGTGCACCTTCTACCTCAAGTTTTACCGAATAACTGTCCGGATCAAGCAACCGGAACGATCCGTCATCAAAACCGGCCAAAAGGAGCTTGCCATCCGGTGATATGTTGATGGATGTTAGCGGCACTTTATATACCTGTCGATTCAGAATATAGGATGCGTCCTGTGAATAGGTATGGGCTGTTATCCCCCATATAACTATAAGGACGGCAAAATATCTGTTCCTGGTATGCATTTTGGAAATATACCCATTTCATACAAAATACCCAATTATGGGGATCAGGAGCACTAAACTCTGATCTATTTTTGCATGTTATTGATCCTTATGAGGATTTATTTGTTATAATAGGTCAATGAGAGATTCAAGGTGGTAGAGATTGCAGGGGCATATGTTGATGAGTTGGCAGGACTGGTGAATGAGATGTCGCCTTACCTGTTACTGGGATTCTTATCAGCCGGACTGCTCAGGGTGGTATTTCCCAGGCAGATGATTACCAGGTACATGGGGCAAAACAACTTCAGGTCTGTGTTCAATGCTTCCCTGCTGGGAGTTCCCATGCCACTCTGTTCCTGTGGTGTATTACCAGCAGGGATTGGTTTTTACAGGAGTGGAGCCTCCAGGGGTCCCACCATCTCCTTTTTAATCTCCACACCTCAGACAGGAGTGGATTCCATACTGGCAACCTATTCCCTGCTTGGACTTCCCCTGGCCGTTATCAGGCCGGTAGTAGCATTTTTAACGGGTCTTTTAGGAGGAGTACTCAGAAATGCAACGGAGAGAAACAGCAAAGGCGAGAAAGAGAGAGGAAATAAGAGCGAGGAGCATTATGAAAGATCCGTGAAAGAGTTGTTCAGGTATGGATTTGTGGAGCTGATACAGGATATTTCCAAGTGGCTGTTGATTGGTATGCTGGTGGCTGCACTGCTTGCAGTACTGATCCCTGGCGATTTTTTCACCAGCACAATCTCCAGTGAATACCTGGCCATGCTGTTGATGATAGCCGTTTCGGTACCGCTCTATATATGTGCCACGGGATCCATTCCCATTGTAGCTGTTTTGTTGATGAAAGGATTGGCACCTGGAGCTGCACTGGTCCTGCTGATGGCAGGTCCTGCTACCAATATAGCCACCATGGCAGTGATAGGAAATACGCTGGGAAAAAGATCCCTGTGGGTCTACCTGGGCACCATTATTGGCGGGGCGCTGTTTTTCGGGATCCTGGTCAATGAGCTGCTGCCCAGGGAGTGGTTTACAGGTGCCATGCCATCTATTGCTCATTTACATGACCACCAGACCGGGTGGTTCAAATGGGCCTCATCGGCGATCCTGTTGCTGCTGATTATGAATGGGTATTTAATGAAATTGCTTTCCAATCAAAAAGAGCGCAGGAGAGACAGGGAAAAAGCAAATAACATAAAAAAGAACATACTGCAATA
>JAGLTY010000298.1 GCA_023135025.1 Bacteroidales bacterium
GCCACCACCTATTATGAACTCTCTCTTTCGCTGCAGGAAGAGTATCCGGACAGTGCCCTATACTTTGCCAACCGCGCAGAACTGATGCTGCAGAGAAACGATCCTGAATCGCTCCTCCCCTTTTTATATAAGAGCAAAGGGCAGATTTACGAGAATAAACTGGTTACCGAACGCAGCCTGCTATACTACAAAAAGGCGTATGATGAGTTTATCAAGCTGGAGGATTACACCGAGATAGGGAGTTGTGCCCTGAAGATGGGAAATCTTTACTATGATATGGCCAATTTCAGTGAAGCCTACTTCTTCTATATGCAGAGCCTGAATGCCTATGAAAGGGAGAATGACCAGCTGGGTATCGCAAGAATGGAGAACAACCTGGGGAATGTATCCTATGATATGGGAAGGTTGTCAGATGCTGAGATACACTATCAGAATGCATATGGCAGATACAGCAATAACGGACTCGCCATCGAGGCTTGCGGAGCACTGGGAAACATTGGGTTGATCCTCTATGATAAACAGCAGTACGATTCGGCCCTTAGCTACTTTCTGGAGGTGATCAGTCAGCTGGATACCGATTCCCTGGGTTCGGTAATGCATCAACAAATTTTATCAGGAGTTTATAACAATGCAGCACTGACCTATTGTGATTTGAATGAACGACAGCTGGCTTTAAAATATTATAGAAAGGGACTTGAGCTGGCCATCAGGACAGGTGATCAGTATACTGCTGGAACGGTATATGTGAACCTTGGATCGCTTTTTGGGGAGATGAAAAATCAGGACTCTGCGCTTTTCTATCTGCACAGGGCCCTGCGGATCGCCAAGAACAGGGGATTCCGATCCCTGGAACTTGATGTTTATGATGAGCTGGCCCAACTTCATGCCGGATTGGGTAGTTATGCTTCGGCATTTAACTGGCAACTGCGTTATGATACGCTATATAAGGCGGTTTTTAACGAGAATCAATCGGACCAGATTTCCAGGCTCAGGGCACGTTACGAGCAGGAGATCAGCGAGCAGGAGATCCTTCAGCTTCAGTCAGAGGCGCAGGTCCAGAAAATGCTCAATAAAGTATTTGTTATTTTTATTGTGGTTATTGTGATCCTGGTGATTATTATTGCCATAAATCTCAGGTCGAAAAAGCGTACCAACCAGATGCTGGCAGAGCGTAACCTGCAGATCTCAAACGCCATACAAAAGCTCAGCGAATCCGAAAACGAACTCCAGAAACTAAATAAATCCAAAGACAGGATCTTTTCAGTGGTGGCACATGATCTGAGGAACCCGGTGGCTGCAGTAACGGGATTTTCGGAACTTCTTTATGATAATTTTGAAGAATTCCCTGTGGATACGCAGAAAGAGTACCTCTTGCAGATTCTTCAGGGAACTCAACGGATACAAAACCTGCTTGAAAATCTCCTGATCTGGGCAAGATCACAGATGAAAGCGGTAAAGTATGAACCGGAGACCGTAAAGGTGAAAGGCCTGTTGTCTGAGTGTGTCAGGGAGATGAAGGCCAACCTGGACCATAAGAAAGTAGATTGCCTGGTGAAGATCGACACCAGTTGTACGGTTTTTGCTGATAAGGCCATGATTCGTACGGTATTTCGAAACCTGATTATCAATGCCATCAAGTTCAGTTTTCCGGGGGGGAAAATCAGGCTCACCTCCAAAACATCAAAAGATGGCTGCACGATTTTTGTTTC
This sequence comes from Bacteroidales bacterium, assembly GCA_023135025.1. Taxonomy (GTDB): domain Bacteria; phylum Bacteroidota; class Bacteroidia; order Bacteroidales. The sequence goes on from JAGLTY010000298.1 coordinate 1,710, forward strand.
AGATGAAGGAATCGGAATTCAGCCTGAAATTCAGGAGAAGCTTTTCACTGCCAATGAAGTGGTCTCCACACCGGGTACAACGGGGGAATCCGGATCGGGGCTGGGGCTGGTGATCTGTAAGGAATTTCTGGAACGGAACAAGGGTATGATCACAGTTGAGAGTGAACCGGGCAATGGCTCTATATTCATTGTAAGCCTCCCAGCTCTGTAGCAGATCCCTCTATTTCAGCTTCTCATTGAAAATTTTCTCAAACTTCTCCAACTTGGGAGTAATTACCAGCCGGCAGTATCCCTGATTTGGATTGTTTTCAAAATACTCTTGATGGTAAGCTTCAGCGCTGTAAAAAACTTCAAAAGGTTCCACTTTGGTTACGATGGGATTGCTCCATATCCCCTCTGAATCGAGCTGCTGGATAACCTGTTGGGTAAGCTTCTTCTGCTGCTCATCGTGATACAACACAATGGATCGATACTGGGTGCCCACATCTGCCCCCTGCCGGTTCAGTGTGGTAGGATCGTGGGTTTTAAAAAAGATCTCCAAAAGCTCAAGAAAAGAGACCGATTCCGGATCAAAGGTGACCTGTACCACCTCGGCATGGCCGGTGGCACCAGAGGTAACCATTTTATAATCGGGATTGGCAACATCTCCACCCGAATATCCCGATTCTACCTGATGTACACCATTTACACGTTCAAAGATCGCTTCCAGACACCAGAAGCAGCCACCACCAAAAGTTGCAATGTAGTTTATCATTCTATATTAACCATATCGGTCCCATTTTGTTTGGAGGTGGAATTCATCGCATTTTCGTTGTAACTTTATCTCATGCAGGAGGCTTTATATTACAAGCAACTGGAGAAACAGATGATACAGTGCCTGCTTTGCCCGCACAGATGCAAAATTGAAGCAGGTCAGTACGGACTGTGCAAGACACGCGTAAACAGGGGTGGGAAATTGTTTACTGAGAGTTACGGGATTCTATCTTCAATCTCTACGGATCCAGTGGAGAAGAAACCGCTCTATCATTTCCAACCGGGTCGCACCATTCTATCCATAGGTAGTTTTGGCTGTAACCTGACCTGTGATTTTTGTCAGAATTGTGAAATCTCCCAGATTGATCACAGGATTTTTTCACGTCATTCTTTCAGGGATCCGGAAGATATTGTAAACAAGGCAATTATGCACCAAAACAACATTGGCCTGGCTTATACCTATAATGAACCCACTGTCTATTTTGAGTACATGATCAGATGTGCTACACTGATCAAAGAGCACAATCTGAGTAATGTCATGGTTACCAATGGTTATATTAATCCCTCTCCACTGGAGGACCTTTTTCCTTATATGGATGCCTTCAATGTGGATTTGAAATCGTTCAGGAATCTCTTCTATAAAAAACATACTGGAGCCAGCCTGCACCCTGTGCTTAAAACTATCAGCAGCATTGCTAAATCGGGGCGACATCTGGAGTTGACTTTCCTGATTATACCTGACCATAATGATGATGAAAAGGAGTGGAAGGAGATGATCAAATGGATATCAGACAACTGTGGCAGAGAAACCGTTCTGCACGTTAGCAGGTACTATCCCTATTATCATATGACCAAGCCTCCTACTCCACTCTCTACAATAGAACAGTTTCTGGAG
>JAGLTY010000299.1 GCA_023135025.1 Bacteroidales bacterium
ATGATCCTGGTGATCGGGATCCTGGTGGATGATGGCATTGTGATCGCCGAGAATATCTATCTCCATTTTGAAAGGGGTAAGACCCCCATGCATGCGGCCGTGGATGGTACCATGGAGGTGGCACCGGCGGTGCTGACCTCTATCGCCACCACCATTGTGGCCTTCTCTCCCCTCCTGTTCCTGGCGGGAACAAGAATGGAGATGATGCAGCATGTGGCCATCGTAGTGATCGCAGCACTTTTCTTCTCCCTCTTTGAAGCCTTTCTGGTTCTCCCTGCCCATCTGGGGAATGAAAAGACATTAAGCCGTAAGAGTCTGAAGGCAAAGAACCGGGGGATCAGGAAATACTTTGAAGGATTCATCATATGGCTACGCGACCGGGTCTATCACTATTTCCTGAACTGGCTGGTCAAATGGAGATACATTGCTCTTAGTTTTCCCATTGCCCTGGTACTGATTACCATGGGTCTCTTTATGGGGGGACATATACGTAACACCTTTTTCCCCATGGTTGACTTTGATTCCTTTACCCTGAATGTAGCCTTTACGCCGGGCGATGGGGAGAAACAGACCCTGGTGTTCCTTGATAAATTTGAAGAAGCCATCTGGGAGGTAAATGATGAAATCGGTGAAGAGCTGGGTCTGGATCATGATATCATTGAACGAACCAGTAAACGACTGGGAAGTGCCTTTAGCGGACAGGAGCGTGGTGCCCATGCCGGAAGCATCAATGTATATCCTGTTGATCTGGAGGGGTATGCCATTTCGGGTCGTGACATCTCTACCCGTGTAACCATGAAAATCGGCAGGGTGCCTGAAGCCAGCAAGTTTACAGTTGGGGGACGCAACAGGTGGGGAGCACCCGTCTCCATCGGACTGATGTCTAAAAACCTGCATGAGCTGGAGGAGGCCAAAGAGTATATGATTGCACGCCTCAATGAGATGCCCCAGTTAAAAGATGTGAATGAAAACATCGCACTGGGTAAACAGGAGATCCGGCTCGATCTGAAACCACGTGCCTACTTCCTGGGACTGGACGAGGCTACCATTGCACGCCAGGTACGGCAGGGATTCTATGGAGCCCAGGCACAGCGGCTCCAGGTGGGGCGTGATGAACTCCGGGTCTGGGTTCGTTATCCCAAATCGGACCGGACCACACTGGGACAGCTGGAGGATATGAAGATCAAAACTTCGCAGGGCGAATATCCACTTTCAGAACTGGCCGATTACCATATGGAGAGGGGCCCGGTGGCCATCAACCGTTTTAACGGTTCCCGTGAGATCAGGGTGGAGGCCGAAACCATGGATCCATTGGCTTCGGTGCCTGATATTATTGAACAGATCGAAGCGGAGATCATACCCGAGCTGGAGGCGCAATTTACCGGAATACGTTACATGTACCAGGGACAGCAAAAATACAGCCAGGAGGCGATGGGACGGGCCGGAAGTTCCTATATGATAGCCTTCGTGGTGATCTTTATGATCCTGATACTTCATTTCCGAAGTGTCCCCAAAGCGTTTATCATCCTCCTGATGATCCCGGTATCACTGCTGGGTGTAGCGTGGGGACACGGATTGCATGGTCAGCCCCTCTCCATAATGAGTCTGTGGGGGGCCGTTGCGCTTACAGGTGTGATCATCAATGATGCCATTGTATTCTTTGCCAAGTTTGACGGACTGCTGATCGACGGTAAAACGGTGCCGGAAGCAGTCAAGGAGGCTGGCAAAATAAGGTTAAGGCCCATTATTCTGACCTCCATCACCACCTCCATCGGCCTCTTCCCCATGCTGTTTGAAAAGAGTGTACAGGCGCAGTTCCTGATTCCCATGGCCATCAGTCTGGCATATGGTGTAGCGCTGGGTACTCTGTTTATCCTGATCTTCTTCCCGGTGTTGATCATGCTGCTAAGCGATGCCCGGGTCTATGTGCGCTACCTATGGACCGGTGTGAAGCCAACACGTGAAGAGGTGGAGACCGCCATCATCCAGAATAACAGAAAGCTAAAGTTTGAAAAAAACCGCGGCAGAAGAGAAATAGTCATTGAAGAATAACCATCGAATATGAACCCATTGAAAAAATCCATATATATACTGAGTCTACTGTTTATCGCAACCGTTGCAAAGGGACAGGAAACGGCCCTGACACTTTCATCTGCACTGGAGCAGGCACTGGAAAACAACTACGGTCTGATCATCTCACGGGCCGATATGCAGGTGGCGGAGATCAATAACAACTGGGGTACCGCCGGTCGCTACCCCACCATCGGTTTTGATGCCTCCGATAACAACAACTATGAACTGAACAGCAGTGTCTACACCAACCGGCTTACGGCAGGAGTTGGACTGAACTGGGTGCTGTTTGACGGATTCAGGGTCAATATCACCAAATCGAGTTTGGAAAACATGGAGGATCTCTCCTCGGGCCTATTGGCCGTCCAGGTAGAATCGACCATTGAGGATATTATTCTTGGATACTATAATGTGCTGTTACAGAAGGAGCAACTCAAGGTACTTCAAACTGTAATGGAACTCTCCGATGACCGCTACCAGTATGAGCTGAAAAAGAAGTCTCTGGGCGGATCGGTCACCTACAACGTGCTCCAGGCTCAGAATGTCTACCTGACCGACAAGACCAACTATCTGAACCAGGAGATGATGGTGCGGAATACCATCCGGAACTTCAACTATATGATGGGCATTGAATCCTCTAAAACCTGGGAGTTCACCGAAACTTTTGAAGCAGATACCTCGGATTTTATCCTGGCCGATCTGATTTCGAAAATGAAAGCCGACAACCAGTCATTGAAAAACCAGTATACCGGCTTGCTTCTGAAAGAGAATGAGACGTCTCTGCAAAAATCTGCCTACTACCCTTCCGTATCACTGGGGGCAGGAATGGACTACGGTCATACCTGGGCCTACTCTGGTGGCACCCAGAGTCTCAATAGTGAAACCATGTCGCCCTATGGCAATGTGCGCCTCTCCTTCGATATCTATAGTGCAGGTGTAAGAAAAAGAGGGGTGGAGATCGCCAGGATTAACGAAGAGGTGGCCAAAGTGGAGATCGATCAGATGGAACATGCACTGACCAACGAACTGTTTAACCTCTTCGATTTTCACGAGGTAAGGCTTGAACTACTGAATGTGGCCAGTGAAAACCTGGAAGCGGCCGAACTGAACCTCTCCATTTCGGAGGATAAATACCGGTCCGGTGTTATTAATTCTTTCAATTACAGGGATATCCAGTTGATCTACCTGAGTGTATCCTATCAGCGGCTGCAGGCGGTCTATAACCTGATCAGCTCCAAAGCCGGGCTCACGAGGATCACCGGGGGATTCCTGGGTTAC